>JACMPN010000426.1 GCA_014377495.1 Candidatus Sericytochromatia bacterium | reverse complement strand
ATGGCACTTCGGATCAATACCAATGTCACCTCGATCATGGCGCAGCGCCAACTGGGCATCCAGAGCGGCGGCCTGAGCAAGTCGCTGGAGCGCCTGAGCTCCGGCATGCGGATCAACCGGGCAGCCGATGATGCGGCCGGCCTGGCGATCAGTGAGACCTTGAAAGCCCAGATCATCGGCATGAGCCAGGCCAATGCCAACAGTCAGGACAGCATCAATCTGATCCAGACGGCTGAAGGCGGCCTGAACGAAACCACCAGCATCCTGCAGCGGATGCGGGAGCTGTCCGTCCAGGCGGCGAACGACACCTACACCCAAGCCGACCGCTCCAAGATCCAGGAAGAAGTCGGTCAGATGAAGGAAGAGCTCACCCGGATCGCCCAGACCACCCAATACAACGGGCGGAACCTGCTGGACGGCTCGGTTGGCCAGTCGTCGGCTCAGATCGACGGCAACGTGGCGATCAAGGCCAACACCCGCGTCGGTGGCCCTGCCGCCGTCACGTTCGTGCCTGCTTTCGGAGACATGATCAGCGGTGCGTCGCTGACCAATTCGACGCTCGCCAGCGTCGATGCGGCGATGGAGTTCAAGATCGTCGCCACGGCGACTCAGGGCACGTTCAACCTGGAAGTCCGGGGCAGCGACGGGACGGTCTCGACGATCAATGACATCACGGCGAATGGCTCCGGCACGAACATCTTCGCCGGTGCGGTCAGCCGCACGTTCACTCTGAACTCCGGCGGTACGGTCCAAGTCACCTTCGGCAATACCAAGCCGCAGACCGTGGACATCGGCGACGTGGCGACCCTGCAGGTGCAGGGTTTGCAGGCAGCCGTGACCAATGACCAGGCGCTGACCTTCCAGATCGGTCAGAACGAAGGCCAGATCGTCAAGTTCGGCATGGCCGACATGACGGCGCAGGCCCTGCACCTGGAAGTCGGTTCGGTCCTGGGGACGACGGACGCCCATTCGCGGACGAACTCCCAGAACATGATCGGCGTCATCGACGAGGCGCTCCGCAAGGTCAACGTGCAGCGGGCCCGCATGGGTGCGATGCAGAACCGGATGGAACACTCGATCGCCAACCTTGGTGTGGCGTCCGAGAACCTGTCGGCGTCGAACTCCCGCATCCGGGACACGGACGTGGCGTACGAGTCCTCGCAACTGACCCGCAGTCAGATCCTGGTGCAAGCCGGGACAGCCATGCTGGCACAGGCGAATGCTTCGTCGCAGAACGCCCTGAGCCTGCTGCGCTAAGCAGGAAGCCCACGGCACCGACGGGGTCGCCGGGACGAGCCAGAGTCGCTGCTCGCTCCGGTTTCCCGGCGACGGGATAGGGAGATCCTTATTCCCTTCGGCTGTCCACACTTTCGGGGAGATCCGGTTTCAGGCACCGGGTCTCCCTTTTTCATGGCCGTTTTTTGGACCATATTCACGCAGCGCCAGACGTGTCATTGCTTGCTTTTGCCGGTCCCGACGCGGTAAGCTGGAGACCTGGCAGGACATGGATGTCCGACCTCGTACTGCGGTGAGCCGCAGGAAACCAAGGAGACCCGCGATGGATTCGCCCGCGCCTGTTGTGAGCCCATTTTCCGCACCCTGTGCCTGCGTGTACGGTCGTGCGGTTTTTTGGCGCCTCAACTAGCGGAAGCCGTCCGGGAAAGGAGTTGCCGTATGTCAGGCATCATGCCCGTCACCCGTCGTTTACCGCTGCTGGTGCCGCAAAGCGCCACTTCGGAATTGTCGACAGGTCCGCCAGCCAAAACGGTGGCCGGGACTCAGGCCGAGGTCAGCCGGGCGGAGGTCCTGCAGTCCGTCGAGGCCCTGAACCGCGTGCTCGATCCCCTCAATCTTAGTCTGACGATCAAATACGATGAGGCCCGTCGCACGTATGGGTTTAAGATCGTGGACCGGCAGACGAAAGAAGTGATCAGGGAGTTTCCATTTCCGGGGGTCCTGGCCGCGGTGCGTGACGCTGCTCAGGGCCTATTTGTCGATCAGCGTAGCTAAGGAGAGTACCCCATGGATGGATTATCTGGATTGGCTTCCGGCCTGGACACCAAATCCCTGATCGAGAACCTGCTGTCGCTCGACCGGCGGCCGATCTCCTCCCTGAACACCCGCAAGACGACGATCCAGAGCCAGGCTGACGCCTACCGGGCCCTGAACACCAAACTGCAGACGTTGCAGGCCAAGGCCTTCGACCTGACCCAGCTCAATCAGATCATCGCCCGCTCAGCGACCAGCGCCGACCAGACGAAGGCGACCGGTGCCGCCTCGTCCGATACCCCCACCGGCTCCTACAGCCTCGAAGTGGTCAGCCTGGCGACGTCCACCAAGGTGGCCTCCGCCGGCGGTGCCGGCAACGGCAACGGCATCGGCGGCATGGGGGCGATCCTCACCGGCGCAGACGGCCCCAGCACCCTGGCGGCCCTGAACACCGCCGGCCGCTTCAGTATGGCGGTCACCTCCGGCACCTTCACGGTGGACGGTCAGTCCGTGATCATCGACGTCAACACCGACACGCTGGATTCCGTCTTCACCAAGATCAATGTCGCCACCGGCGGCGCCGTCTCGGCCCGGGTCGGCAACAGCGCCCCCGACGGGGCTGGCTTCGACAACAAGGTGATCGTCAGCAAGAGTGGCGGCGGCGCCCTGGCCGTGGGCTCGTCCGGCGACGGCAGCAACTTCCTCAAGGCGCTCAAGCTCGATAATGCCTTGCCCGGCACCGATCCCACGGCCCCCGCCAATGCGGCGGTGACCAGCACCGGTGTCGTCGGCACCGTCCTGCGCAATGGCCCCCTGAACGCCGCCAATTTCGCCCAGAGCGTCGGGCTCGGCAACGTCTTCAGCGTCAATGGCGTGAACATCAACTACGACGTCACCAAAGACACGCTGATGGACGTCGTCAACCGGGTCAACGCCTCGACGGCGGGGGTCACGGCCAGCTACGACTCGGTCCAGGACAAAGTCATCCTGCAGTCGCGCACCACAGGCTCCGGGTCGATCACCCTCGATGACAAGGGTGGCAGCCTGCTCAAGGCGATGGGCTTGGCCAACAACACCACGGTCACCGGGACGGCAACCGCCGGTGCCAACGCCGTCTATAAGGTGAACGGGGCCAGTTTTTCCGCCACCTCGAACACGGTCAGCGACGCCGGCGGCGTGCAGGGACTGAGCCTGACCCTGAAGGACGTGACGACGACCCCCGTCCTGATCTCCGTCGGTGTGGACACGGGCAAGGCCCAGACCGCCCTGCAGGCTTTTGCCGATGCCTACAACGCTTTTGCCGACGACGTTGAAAAGTACACGACCAGCAGCAATCCGAAGCAAAAGGCCCTGCTGCAGGGGCTATCCACGGTGACCAGTGCCCGTGACCGGATCCTGGCCGTGATGAACACGCCGGTCAACGTCAGCACCGGCTCCACTGGGATCTTAGGCGAGCTTGGCCTGACCTCCGGCGCCCCGGGCACCAACCCGGTCAGCCCCGGCAGCAAGGGGATCCGCTACACCCTGGATGCGACCAAGCTTGCCGCCGCCCTGACCAACAACCCCAACCGGGTGGCCGAGATCACCGGCGCCATCGGCAACAACGGCGTCTTTGGCCAGCTGAACACCTTCCTGCGCCAGACCAGCAGTTCAACCGGTGCCTTCAGCACGGCTCAGACGAGCGCCAAAGACCAGATCAAGGGCATCGACGAACAGATTGATCGTCTGAACAAACGGATCGATACCAAGCGTGTCCGGCTGCAGACCCAGTTCAATGCGATGGAGAAGGCGATGGCCAAATCCCAGTCCCAACAATCGGCGATCTCCGGCATGATGTCCAGGTCGCAGTAATCACGGCCCCGATCCGGATGCGGCACGCCGCTGAGCGTGTCGCATCCGGATCATTCAACGCCTACATGCTAGGCTAAGACGAGAATTCCGCACGACCGTCGCACGGACACCGTGGCCACGAGGAGGATTGCGTGTACAACCAGGCTCAGATGGATAACTACAAGAGTATCCAGATTGAGACGGCCACGCCGGAGCGCTTGCTGCTCATGCTGTATGACGGGGCGATCCGCTTTCTGAATGTGGCCATTCAGGCGATTGAAGACAAACAGATCGAAACGACCCACAACAACCTCCTCAAAGCCGAGGCGATCATCATCGAGCTGATGTCCGTGCTCAACTTCGAGGTGGGCGGCGAGATCTCCAAAAACCTCTTTTCGCTCTACGACTTCATGTACCGGCACCTGGTCCAGGCGAACATCAAAAAGGACGCTGACATGGTCCGCGAGGTCGTCGGCCTGCTCTCCGACCTGCGCAAGACCTGGGCCGAAGCGGCCATCATCGCCGGACAGATGCGCAAAGACGGCAAGCTCGGCGAACAGCCGGGCCCGACGACGGGGGCGATCACCTTTGCCGGATGAGGCCCTGCAGTTGGCCGAGACGCTGCTGCGTCTGGCCGAAGCCCAAGGCGTCTGTGTCGCCGGGAGCGACTGGGACGGTTACCTGGCCCTGGCCACGGAGCGGACGGCCGTTACCGGGCGATTGGATCCCCTCGTCACCGGGCGCCGGGACCTGCAGCCCCTGTTAGCGCGCATCCAGGCCTGTGATCAGGCCCAGACGGTGTTGATGCAGGCGGCCGAAGACGACGTCCTCCACGAATTGGCCGGCTTGCGGCCCCAGCAGGTGGCCTTTCACGCCTATTTCGGCGGTGTGGTCGCGGGTGATGATCACGAGGCCCGCTTCATCGACTGCATGGACTGATCCGTGCGCCTCTGCTGGGAAGGCGAAACCTTCGTCTGGAGCAGTCTGGCCCTGATCAACCGTGAAGTGGCCCGCCGCCTCGCCGCCCGCCGGGATATCGCGATTTCCCTTTACCAGTCCGCCCCCGCCCGCCTCGACCCGCGGCACGTGCCGGACATGGCCGATCTGCTGCCTTTGCTCGCCCCCCTGCCGGGTCCGGCTGACGTCCACGTGCGCCATCAGTGGCCCTTTCGGGACGACCCGCCACCGTCGGGGCGCTGGGTGGTCATGCAGCATTGGGAGTTCGGCTCATTGCCACGGCCCTGGCTGGCCCCGATGCGCGACCGCATCGATGAGATCTGGGTCGCCAGCCGCTTCGTCCGGGACTGCTGCGTCGCCTCCGGCGTCCCGGCGGACCAGGTGGCCATCATCCCCTGCGGTGTCGATACGGCCCTGTTCACTGACGTCGGACCTGCGTTTCCTCTGGCGACCGACAAGAGGTTCAAATTCCTCTTTGTCGGCGGCACGATTCCCCGCAAAGGGGTGGATCTGCTGCTTAAAGCCTATGGGCTGGCCTTTCAGCGCGACGACGACGTCACCCTGATCGTCAAGGACTTCGGCAGCAGGACGTCCTATCTCGGCCAGGGGATCGGTGAGCAGTTGGCCGCCATGGCAGCCAGCGACACGGGCCCGGAGATCCGCCTGATTGATACGGATCTGGCCCCCGCAGAATTGGCGGCCCTCTACCGCAGCGTGGATTGCCTGGTGCAGCCCTATCGGGGAGAGGGTTTCGGGCTGCCGATCGCTGAGGCGATGGCGGCGGGCCGGCCTGTGATCGTGCCGGATTATGGCGCCTGTCTGGATTTTTGCGATGCCGACACGGCGGTGCTCGTCCCGGCCAGGGTCGTCGCCCACCCGGACCGCATCATCGGCGATCTGGAGACGGTCCACCACCCCTGGTGGTGCGAGGTGGACGTGCACGGCCTGGCGGCTGCCATGCGGGCCATGGTCGCCGATCCGGCCGCCTTTCAGGCCATGGCCCGACGGGGGCAGGCCCGGATCCGGGCGGATTTCACCTGGGACCGGACCGTCGATCGCATCGTCGAGCGATTGACGGTTTTAACCGAGCGGCCCGCCCGCCGTCTGGCACGACAGCAGGCGCCATTTGCCATCGCCGGGCGGCGTCGGGTGGCATTCCTCATGCTGCCGGACTGGTCGCACCCGGTCTGGAAAGCCGGTCTCGCTGCCTACCTGCAGGCGTTCGGTCCGACAGATGACGTCTCGCTGGTCCTCTACGTCCCACCCAGAGGTGCCGTTTCCCTGGCGGACGTCGAAACGGCGCTGGTGGCCACCATTTGCGCAGTTGGCCACGACCCGGAACGGATCGCCGATGTGATTATTATGCATGACGCGTTAGGGCGGTCGGACCATGCCGACCTGATCGTCGCCACGGACGTCTATCTGCCCTGTGGCGAGGCGTTGGCGGAGGCCCACACGGAGGCCGCCCACCTCTACGGTCGGACGGTGGTCACGGCAGTGGCGGCTGAGACCCTGCGGGCGGTGGCGGGTTTTTAGGCTGTCGGGCCCGTTCCGGCTTTGGGGGCCGTGTCCGGTCCGGGCAGACTTTAAGTTTCGCCGGGCAACTGCCCATCCGATAAACTTGCAAGGGCCCCAAGCCAGGCGGGCCCGTGGTTTGGGGGACGGGGGGGCCCCGCCCCCCTCCCTGGCGGCGATCGGCAGTT
>JACMPN010000425.1 GCA_014377495.1 Candidatus Sericytochromatia bacterium | reverse complement strand
GCCCCGGCGCCCGCTGCTGCTGCCCCGGCGCCCGCTGCTGCTGCCCAAGCTGCTGCTGTCCCGACTGCTGCTGCTCCGACGCCCGCCGCTGCGGCCCCTGCCGCCGCCGGCCCTGCCCCCGAGGCGGCGCCTGCCGCCCCCGAACAGGCCGCCGTCGTAGGCTAACGCCTGGTTTGGTTGATTTGAACCGGCCCACGCCTGGTGCGTGGGCCGGATTTTATGGCCCCAGACGGGCCACCATATAGAGGAGGGATTCGTGGCTGATATTTCTGCCACCTTGGTCAAGGAATTGCGCGACAAGACCGGTGTCGGCATGATGGACTGCAAGAAGGCCCTGGTCGAGACCAGCGGCGACATGGAAAAGAGCATCGAGTGGCTGCGTCAGCGGGGCTTGTCCCAGGCTGCCAAGAAGGCCGACCGGGCGACCGCTGAGGGCTCAGTCGGTTCTTATATCCATCTCGGTGGCAAGATCGGCGTGCTGATCGAAGTCAACTGCGAGACGGACTTCGTTGCCCGCAATGATGAGTTCCAGCAGATGGTCCGCGATCTGGCGATGCACGTGGCTGCTGCGAACCCGCAGTTCGTCCGCCGTGAAGACGTCCCGGCCGAGTTCATCGAAAAAGAAAAGGCCGTCCTGTCCGGCTCCGATGATCTGGCCAGCAAGCCCGAGGCCATGCGCGCCAAGATCGTCGAAGGCCGGATCAACAAGTTCTACGAGCAGATCTGCTTCATGGAGCAGGCCTTCATCAAGGATCCCAATGTGACGGTCGGCGACTTCATCAAGGGCAAGATTGCCAAGCTGGGCGAAAACATGGGCGTTGCTCGCTTCACCCGCTACGCCTTGGGCGAGCTGTCCAAGAACGGGCAGGGCGAGTAAGTTGCCACCCCGTTTCCGTCGTGTGCTGCTCAAGATCAGCGGCGAGGCCCTCATGGGCGAACGGGGCTACGGGATCGACCCGGCGGTCGTCAATCAGATCGCCGGGGAAATTCAGGAGCTTCATGAGCTGGGGGTGACCCTGGCGATCGTCGTTGGCGGCGGCAACATCTTCCGCGGGATTGCGGCGAGTGAGGGCGGCATGGACCGCGCCACGGCGGACTACGCCGGGATGCTGGCCACCGTGATGAATGCCCTGATGTTGCAGGACGCCCTCGAAAAGCGGGACGTCGTCACCCGGGTGCAGTCGGCGCTGACGATCAGCGAAGTCGCCGAACCCTATATCCGGCGCCGGGCCATGCGTCACCTTGAAAAGCACCGGGTGGTGATTTTTGCGGCGGGCACGGGCAATCCGTATTTCACGACCGACACGGCCGCCGCCCTGCGTGCCGCCGAAGTCGGGGCCGAGGTCCTGATCAAGGCCACCAAGGTCGATGGCATCTATACGGCCGACCCGATGACGGATCCGACCGCCACCCGGTTCGATGAGGTGTCGTATCTCGACGTCCTCACCAAGGGCCTCAAGGTGATGGACACGACCGCCATCAGTCTCTGCATGGACAATGCGATTCCAATTCTCGTCTTTAATCTGCATGAGCAGGGCAACCTCCGCCGCGCTGTGTTTGGGGAGCCGATCGGCACCCTGGTCGGGGCCATGCGGGCTCCGGTGGCGGCCGATATCCCTTCCGTGCATTCTGGGAGCTGAACATGGCAAAGAACCAACCGGTCAAAACCGTCAAGCCTGACGATGTCCTCGGCGATGCCGAGGCCAAAATGCAAAAGGCGCTCGCCGGTCTGCACCACGAGTTGCAGACGATCCGCACGGGCCGGGCCAACCCAGGCATGCTGGATCGGGTCAGCGTGGACTATCACGGGACCGCCACCAATATCAAGCAGGTGGCGATCATCGCCGTTCCCGATGCCCGGACGATCACCCTGGCCCCCTACGAAAAGTCGCTGCTGGGCGAGATCGAAAAGGCCCTGCAGCGTGCCGACCTCGGCATCACGCCGACCAACGACGGCACGGTGATCCGGCTGAATTTGCCGCCCCTGACCGAAGAGCGCCGCAAGGATCTGACCAAGCAGGTCAAAAAGCATGGCGAAGAGGCCAAGGTGGGCGTCCGCAATGCCCGCCGTGAGGCCGCCGACGTCATCAAGAAAAAGGAAAAAGACGGGTTGCCGAAGGACGACGCCAAGCGCCTCGACGATCAGCTGACCAAGCTGACCGACAAGCTGACGGCCGAAGTCGACAAGATCGTGCTTGCCAAAGACAACGAGATCCTCGCCAAGTAATCCGGACCCGGATGGATCGGGACTTCCGTCGCCGCAGGGCACGGGAGTCTGGTTCGTCCGGGTTTTTGCTTTGCCTGCCCATTCACTGCTTCAACGTATAGCCCCCGTCATAGGTTCGATGCCACGGTGTTTCTCAAACGGACTCTCAGCACATTCGTCCTGATGGCGGCCGGTGCCATCGTGCTCACGTTGCCGGCCTGGCTCTGGAGCGTGTTCATCTTGGTCGTCTCGATGCGGCTGAACTCCGAACTCGCCGTGATCATGAGCGCCAAGGGCTATCGGCATGCCCAGCGGATGAGCACCCTGTTCAGCGCCCTGATCGTCGTCACGACGGCCTGCCTGCTTTACTTCCGTCTGGAAGATCCCTATATCTCCTGGCCCGTGCAGCCCCAGGCTCTGGCCACGCCTGCCGTGTCCGCCGCCCTCGCCACATGGCGGGCGGTGCATCCGCTGGTGATGACCACGCAGTCGGCCGCCCTGGCCCTCGCCTTTGTGGGCATCTTTTGCATTTTCTGCCTGTTCGACAAGCCCCGGGCGACGATTGCCGACATTGCCACCAGTTTCCTCGGGCTGATCTACGTCGGCTGGTTCCCCACCTTTTGGATCCTGATCCGCTGGATCCCGGGCGGCATGTGGCTGATGATCTGGGTGACGATCGGCATTGTCATGAGCGACATCTCGGCCTACCTGGTGGGTCGGGTCGCCGGCAAACACCCGTTTTTCCCGCAGCTGAGCCCTAAGAAAACCATCGAGGGTGCCACAGGCTCCATGATCATCACATCGGCGACGTTGGCGGCGATCGGGCCTTACTTCGGTATCCCCATGCCCCATGCGTTGACCCTGGGCCTGCTGATGGCTGTGGCTGCACAGGCGGGGGATCTGGCCGAAAGCCTGCTGAAGCGGGATGCCGGGGTCAAGGACTCCGCCAACCTGATCCCCGGTCACGGCGGCTTGCTGGACCGGTTCGATTCGTTCCTCTTCACAGCCCCGCTGGCTTATTTCTACCTGGCCGCCTTCGTCTTCGGTTGAGTCGGATCTAGCCGGCCTCGATCACCGGGATGTCGGTCCGGGCCGGACTTACCGGCAACCGTTCGATCCACGACTCGGTCACGGTCTCGCCCGGCGTCAGCCGCACGCCTTTGCCATTGCTGAAGACGTGATGGTCGTTCGCTTTCAGGAGGTTGCCCTGCGGGTCCTAAAGGCGCAGGTCGGCTTCCAGGCGGCTCAACGGGACGATGCCGGTATTGCGGCATTCGGACACGGCCCTAACTCAATGGGTTTTTAACCGCGACGCGTGGGTGATCCCGTAACGACGCACGTCGCCTCCGAGGCGGGACCGGAATGCCCGCCCCAGCGACGATGGCGCCGATCGCCGAGTCATCCATATCGGTCTCTTTGACCGTTTGGGCATCCCGCCGCAGTTTAGCCGCCAGCGTGATGGCAGCTTCAAGTCCGCCGTCAGGATCGGATGCGGGCCGGCGAAAGCGTCGCCGAGGGACTGTGGGCGGTGATCGGTGTCGGAGCGCCCAGCCTTGTGGGCATGTCCCAAAGGGTCGGGTAACCCGTCCAACCCGCTGGCCTAGGCCAGGCGGACCAAAGACAGGCGAACACAATGGCTGCGGTCAGGGTTGCGCCATTGGGGGATGCGGTTGATTGACGCCGAGGGTTTTTTCGCCAGCCAGTTCGGCTTGGGTGATCGCATTGATGGCGGCCAGAAAGTGGCCCGGATAGATGGCGAACAACTCCGGCCGAATGACCTTCAGCTCCTGTAACGAGGCCAGCAGGGTGGGCAGGCGGGTGCCGAGGAGCCCGGCGATATCCAGCATCGATTGCCGCAACAGGGCGGGGTTTTCCTTGAATGACTGCTTCAGGCCGGCCATGATCGCCGGCAGGCACTCCTTGAGGACGTTGGGATCGCCGCTGATGTTTTTAAAGACCCCGTAGGCGGTGACCATGCTTTTTTGCAGCCAGAAACCCTGCTCCTGCGGATGCACGCCGGATTGTTTGGCCAGTTTGTCGAGCATCTTCAGATGGTCGTCGATCTTGGCCATATTGAAGTCCGGTTGCTTCAAATAGGTCTTGAGCACTGCAGCCAGCTTGGCCTGAGCGGCAGGTGCTGACCCTTCGATCTGATCGGCGTTGGCAACCATCAGCTTAGCCAGGCGCTGCGGGTCCTTGGCGAGCACATACAAGATGGTCTTCTGCAGATTGAGGCGTTGTGCGGCCGATACTTCGGCCACGGCGCCCATATCCAGGAAGACAGCCTTGTTGATTTCGGGGTTCCAGAAGACGTTGCCCGGGTGGGGATCGGCATGGTAAAGGCCCTGCCGGAAAACCTGGTCGGCGATGCCCCTCAAGTAGGCACCGCCGGCCTTGACGCCCATCTCGGACTTGGCCTCGAGCTTCTTGAAGCTGCTGCCGGCCGCCTTGGACATCACGATCGCCTTCTTGTCCGCCCCCACCTCGACCAGTTTGATGCCTTCGAATTCGGGGTGCTCGGCATACTGCAAGGCAAAACGGGTCATGTTGCGGGCTTCGCCCGTCATGTCCATTTCTTCCAGGACCCCCTTTTCAAACGCGTTGAGCTGGAGGCGCAGCTCATTGGCTTCGGTGGGCTTCATCGTCTCCAGGGCCGGTTGCATCATTTCCCGCATCAGCTGGAATTCGCTCTTGATGGCGTCGGTCGTGATCCCGGGTTTGAGGAATTTGACGGCAACTTCAACGCCGGATTTCAAATCTGTGGCCGCATTGACCTGGCCCATCGACGCAACGCCCAGCACTTTACCGACCGCATAGCGACCGTCGAGACCGGCACTGACGATCCGTTCCTGCAACATGGATTCGCTCATCGGCTCCAAGCCGTCCTGCAGCTTGCCAAGCGCTTTGGCCACTTCCGGTGGCAGGCCGGGGGTCGTGGCGGCGATCTGACCGAGCTTGGTGTGGGCTGGGCAGAGGGTGGTGAGCACCCGGGCGAGCCGCTCCCCATTGGACTGACGGACAAACACGGGGTCCTGCAGCAGAGTGAGTAGCGCCTTTTGCTTGGCCGGGCCCAGGGCGGCGCCGATCTTATTCACCTGTTGGACCATTTCGCTGGGGGAAACATCGTGGCTGTAAGAGGCCAGCATCCGCCGGGCCATGGTCCCCATGTCTTCCGAACGGCCGAGCGTCGCCACGGCAGTGGCCTTCACCGACAGCGAGGGTTTGACCGGCAGCCGAAACTTGGCTCCGGATTTGACGGATTTGAAGGCATGCAGCAGGGCGGAGCCCTCCGCCGTGCCTTGCCAGGTGGTCTTGGCGGCTTTGACGCCGCCACGGACGAGGTCCACGCCGGATTTGCCGGAGCCCGGCAGGCTCATACTCAGGTCGGCCACGGCCCGGCCGCTCTGTTGCAAGTGACGGTTCCGCTCTTCCGGGGCCGTCGCCGTGGCGGCCTGGAGCTCGTTGGACACGATCCGGGTAGCCGACGTGGCCAGGAGGCCGTAGTTGAGGATGGCTGTGGCGGCAGGATACTTGTGGGCGGCGATGAGGGTGACGCCCGTGGCGAGGCTGGCGATGACAGGATGGTCATGGAACACCGTCCCCAGCGAATCCACGGCGTCGAGCATCCCTTCGAACCGGTAGGACCAACTGCTGACGTTGGTCGGTTCGGCACCGGTCTTGAGGAGCGACAGGGCCCGGACCTTGTAGGTCAGCGACATCTCGCCGGTGATCATGGCCTCAATGGACTGGCCAAACTTGGCGGTAAAAGCCTTGTCGAGGGCCAGGCGGGCCGCGGGAGTCCGCTGACGGCCGAGGATGGCGATCACGGCGGGCTCGTCCGTCCCGATCCGGCCCAGCGTTGCGGCATGGAGCGCCACCGCATCCCCAGCCGCCAGATCGGGCTTGAAGATAGTCAGCGTCGGGGCATGGCCGCGACTCGGAGAGGCACCGATGGCCAGGCGATCGGAGGTCCGCGCCACCGACGGCGTCACATGCCCCGCAAGAGGCGATGGCGTGGCCGGCGGCGTGGTGGTCTGTATGCGTCCGATACGGCTGGCTGGCTCTAACATCTGGAGAAAACCCTCTTACCCTTCACATCCCCCAAATGGGTCCGGTCTAAACCTGTCAGCGGCTTTGCGGCCTCAGGGGCGGGTCGCGCCGGTCAGTCGGGGGACCAGGTGAATGCGGGCCTGCACGCCGAAATGATCGGACAGGAAAAGCCCGCGCACCGGTGCCGTCAGGGCCAAGGCGATGTGGTCGACCTGCGTCTGCCAGTGCGGATGGTCCTTGAAGAAGAGATAGTCGATCCGTTCGTGATCGTTGCCGCTGAACGGATTGCGGCCGGCATCCACGGTATAGCCCGGATCGCCCGGTCTGGCCTCGGCCCAAAGGTCATGCAATGGCAGCCGCCTCATCAGGTCCTGATAGGCCGACTCGAAGTCGTGGCAGTTGAAATCGCCCTGCAGAAAGGTCGGGTAGCCTTTGTCGTGGCGTTTCACCAGATCGGCCATCACCTGGTTGTCCTCCAAGCGGCGGATCCCCTCCGCTTCCGGGAAGTCCTGGGCTTGGTAGTGGGTGTTGTAGAGATCCACGATGAGGTCGGGGCGTACCTGCAATCGGGTAAACAATACCCCTTTGCGGCTGAAACGGTCCATGTCGGTGCTGGTCTTGAACTCGGCGTAGTCCCGCTCAATGATCGGGTACCGGCTGAACGTCGCCAGGCCGCTGCTGATTTTGAAGGCTCCGCTGTCGGACTGCCAGGCTTGGTGGGGATAGCCTTTGAGCGATTTTAAGGGCGTGGCATGGCGACTGAAGGTTTCCTGCAACGTCATCCAATCAAAGCCGTCAAGTGACTCGGCCAGTCGTTCGAAGCGGGGTTGCAGGTGGCGACCGATCGGGCTGGGCAATCCCCAGGTGTTGTAGGTGAGGACCCGAAAGGAAATCGGCTCGGGCTCGGCCCGTCCCGCTGCCGGCATCAGGGCCAGGCCCATGGTCAAGAGACCGATTAGGATACTGACCGTGTGCCGTCGTGCCATGGGTTGCCTCCTGAACAGTGTCTGACCAGTGTATCCAACCGCCACGCCGATGGCGCCTTGGCACGGGTCGGACGCGCTTGTATGGTGGGTTCGCACCGTTGCTCCCTTGTCTGAATGGGCGATCCCGAATGACGACTTCTCACGTGGCCGTTTCCGACGACGTCCAAATCCGCTATGCGACTGAAGAGGACCTGCCCGGCATCGTCGCCGTGTACGGCCAGAGCTATCCCAGTCCGGATTTCCAGGCGGACTGGGTCAGTCAGCGGTTCCGCACGAACGAGCGGTTCGGGTTTGCCGACTCGGTCATCCTGGCCGAGATGGCCGGTCAGATCGTCGGCATGCTCATCGTCATGCCGCTCGAGGCGTTCACGCCGGGCGGCGGGCTGGTCCCCATGCACGGGGTGAGCACCCTGGCCGTCTCCCCCGTCCACCGGGGGCTCGGACTGGGCAGTCGCCTCATGCGCTGGAGCCTGCAGAAGGCCCACGACAATGGCGTGCCGATCATCAGCGGATTTCCCTATGAATATCGCTACTACAGCCGATTCGGATACGCCGCCGTCGGACGGGCCGAGCACTACTCGTTTACGCCGACAATCCTGCCGCTGTTTCCGGAGCGTCGCCATGTCCGCCTGCTGAACGAGGACGACATTGCCGAGGTGCAGGTCTGCCACGAAACTTACCACCGCCAGCGGGGCACCCTGTCGCCCCGGCGATCGGAGACGGCCTGGCAGACCTGGTGGCCCTGGTACCGCTTTCAGGCGATCGGCTATCCCGCCGAGGGCCCCCTCGAAGGGTTGCTGCTATACGAATACAAGAGCATCACCGATCAACGGTTGCAGCACGAGGCGGTGATCCGGGACTTCGTGGCGCTGACCCCGGCGGCTGAGCGGGGACTGTACGGGTATCTGGCCGGTATGGCCGACCAGGTCCGCACGATCTCGATGGCGGTGCCGGTCGGCGATCCACTGCCGATGCTGTGGCAAGAGCAACGGCTCGCCGACAGCAAGTCGGTCCGGCGGGGCGATTACACGACGGGCGAAACCCTGGTCAACCTGTTTTTGCGGATCACCCACGTACCGGCCGCCATGACCGGGCGCACCTACAACGGTCAGGACGGCCAGTTGACGCTCGCCTGCTCAGACCCCGATCTGGCGGCGAATGAGCAGGCCCTGGGTTTGACGTTCACGGCCGGTGTGGCGACGATCGGGGCCCCGGTGTCGGCGGCCCCCGTCCTCGTCTGCGACATCCACACGTTGGCCCAGATTTGGAGCGGCAGCCTGGCACCGTCCGTTGCTGCCCGCTGGGGCACGCTGGAACTGAGTGACGAGGCGCTGTTGCCGTGGCTGGACGCCGTCTTTGCCACGGCCAGCCCGCCTTTCATTCCGGACTACGACACGTTCTAGTCCCACCGGCTCGCTAGCGATCCCGCCAGGCCACCCGATACGCCGAAGGAGCAAGCACCGGCTTGCCATGTTCTTCGTTTATCCAAGCCAGAGGCGAGCCCGACTCGTTCAGCTAAGGTGGGCGCAGTCATAAGGTGGCCTCCAGCCAGGCGGAATCCCGTCGTGGCCGTGAGGGCGCCGTGCCGAGCAATCGGTCAACAGACGTGCGGGAGGGATTATGCGCCAAGCGTTCAGCAGACAGCGGCTCGCCTGGACCGCTGCCGGCCTGGCGATGGTTGCGGCCGTTGCCGGCTGCAGCAGCACAGGGCCGACACTACCCAGCGGACCGGCCGCCATCGGAACTGCCGCCAGCGGGGCTGCGGCGACCGGCTTCAAGACCCAACAGGCGTGGCTCGCCCCGTCCCTGGGGCTTGGCCTGCTCGGTCCGGAGATTTCGCCCATGGCCCTGGGGGGGCTGCAATGGGGACGGCCGTACGCCGCTGGCTACGGTTATCCCCTGGTCTTGCCTCAATCGAGCCTTTGGGTGGGCTCAGGCATTGAATTGCTGACCGGCACTTGGC
>JACMPN010000424.1 GCA_014377495.1 Candidatus Sericytochromatia bacterium | reverse complement strand
TCAGCAACATCGCCGATGTTGGCCTTGTCGGCGACGTCGTCGCCCGGGTGAACGGGTCGACCAAGGCCTTCGGGGGCTTCATCAGCTTTCTGGTGGGCACCCTGATCAGCCTGGGCAAGGCCGTACCCAAGGACCTCGTCCTGCAGATCGACGGCGGTCCCCCGGAGTCGGGGCGGTTCGTCATGGTGAGTATCGCCAACGGCCGTTATTTTGGTGGGGGCATGGCGATTTGTCCGCCGGCAGATCCGACGGACGGCCTGCTCGATCTGGTCACCCTCGGCGACTACAGCCGGCCGCAGCTGTACCGGGCGTTTCCGAGTGTCTATCAAGGCAAGCACCTGGCCTTGCCGGGCATCCACCACCGCCGCTGCCGGTCGGTCCGCATCACGGCACCGCAGCCCGCCTGGGTCGAGGCCGATGGTGAGTTGCTGGGCACCACGTCCCTCCACGTTGAGGTCCTGCCCCGGGCGGTCACCGTTCTGATCTAGCCGCCCCATGCCCCCCAAAGCGATGTCGCGGCATTTTTTCGCCACACCACCCTTAAGATTGCGGCTGCCCTGACCGAAAACCAGAATATCTGCGGGACATGGCGGCAGAAAGTGACCGCCAGGGAGGGTTGGGCATGATCCGTGATTTTCAGTTGTTTCCGTTGGACCGCTGTTGCGATGCCTGGGGCGAAAGTCTCTGCCGTGACGCCATCCGGTTGAATATCGACGGCTACTGCGTGACGAGTAGTGCTCAACACCTGTCCAATTGCCCGTTTTGCGGGGGAGATAAGCAAGGACGCACCATCTCCCTCACATCGTTGACGACCTGATCCGAAGTCAACGCTCCTTTGCTCGAGACGGTCCCGTTCCCCCGGGGCCGTCTCGGCGCGTTTGGCGCCGTGGTGCCCTGGAAATGCCTGCTGCCGCGTTCTGCCGGGCACCACGTGTCCTGGGCATTCATGATTTTTTCAGAATTGGTCACGGCACTGGGCACAGCCAGCAAACACACGCTTCTCTGTCCCCGACTTGCCAGGGTTTGCGGAGACTGTCCAGGACAGGCGCTTGAATTGCTCAGAGCCCGCATGTTATGACAAAGGGGTCCCACTGACGCGCCGCTTTCCTACGAGGGGGCTTGATGCATCCCGAAGCCGTTTTTTCGGATCTCCTCATTGAAGAGGTCTCGGCTCTCGCCAATTTTACCGAACACCTGGCGGTCGCCGCCGGCGAGACGATTTTCGAGGAAGGCTCTACGGACGATGCCCTCTACATCAGTCTCACGGGTCGCCTGACCGCTTCCGCCCGGCTGCCCAACGGTAATGCGGTGCAGTTCGGTGAGATCGTCGCCGGTGAGATCTTCGGCGAAATCGCCTTCCTCGATGGCATGCCCCGCTCGGCGACGGTCATCGCCCACTCTGACTGCGAGCTCCTGCGTTTGCCGCGGTGGTGTTTCGAGGATTTGCAGACGCTCTACCCGGGCGTCGCCGGCAAGATCACCCGTGACCTGGCCCGGATCCTGGCGGCCCGCCTCCGTCGCAGCGACAACCACCTCGTGTCTGCCGTTCAAGGTTCCACCCACAATCACGCCGTTGGTGCCCCTGTTGCCAGTTCTTAGTTAAGGACTCCTGCCGTCTCTCTTGGTCTGCAAAAGAGACGGCGGTTTTTTGATTCTGGTGGCCAAAAAGACGGACAGGGCCGGTGAGGTGCTTTTTGCTGCACACCACCGGCCCTGTCCATGTAACGCTGCCAGGCTCGTGAGGTCCCGGCGGCGTCCGTTTAGCCGAAGACGTCGGACTCCGTCAGATCGGCAGCCTTGGGACCGAGACGCTCGGTCAGCCAGGCCTCGACCTCGCTGATCGGCAGGCGGACCTGCGACATGCTGTCCCGCTCACGGATCGTCACCTGCTTGTCGTTGAGCGAGTCGAAGTCCACCGTCAGGCAGAACGGCGTGCCGATCTCGTCCTGACGCCGGTACCGCTTGCCGATGCTGGCCGTCTCGTCATAGTCGACCCGCCACTTGCGGCTGAGCCGATCGAGGATCTGCTGGGCAGGGCCGCCCAGCTCGGGCTTGCGGCTCAGGGGCAGCACGGCCACCTGATAGGGGGCCAGGCTGTGGTGCAGCCGCAGGACGACCCGGATGTCTTCCTTGCCGTCCTTGCCGAGGTCCTCTTCGTGATACGCATCGACCAGGAAGGCCAGCGTCGCCCGGTCCGCACCGGCCGAAGGCTCGATGACGTAGGGCGTGTAATGAGTCTTGCTCTCCTCGTCGAAGAAGGTCAGATCCTTGCCGGAGAACTCGGCATGCTGCTTGAGGTCGTAATCCGTCCGGTTGGCGCAGCCTTCAAGCTCCGACCAGCCGAAGGGGAAGCGGTACTCGATGTCGCAGCAGGCGGCACTGTAGTGAGCCAGCTCGGCGGCTTCCTGAAAGCGGCGACGCAGCTTGTCGGCGTCGATGCCCAGGTTCAGGTACCAGTTCCAGCGGGCTTCGCCCCACTCGTCGAAGAACTTAGGCGCCTGGTCCGGCGGGCAGAAATACTCGATCTCCATCTGTTCGAACTCACGGGTGCGGAACGTGAAGTTGCCGGGCGTGATCTCGTTGCGGAAGCTCTTGCCGATCTGGGCGATGCCGAAAGGGGGCTTGCGGCGTGTGGCATTGACGACGTTCTTGAAGTTGACGAAGATCCCCTGCGCCGTCTCGGGCCGCATGTAGATCACCGCGGCGGTGTCTTCGACGGGACCCATAAACGTCTTGAACATCAGGTTGAAGTTGCGGGGCTGGGTCAGCTCGCCGCCCGATGCGCCCTGCAGACCGCCAAAGGCCCATTCGGTCTTTTCTTTGTCCTTCAGCAGGCCTTCGATCGTCAGGGCTTCGACGGTGCGGATCAGCTCGTCCAGGAATTCCTTGTTGCCGCCTTTGACGGTCTTGGGCATGTTGCCCGCCCGGCCTTCGGCAACGACTTCCGCCAGAAAGTGATCGGCCCGGAAACGCTCGTTCGTCTTCTTGTCGTCGACGAGCGGGTCATGGAACGTGGCGATGTGGCCCGAGGCCTCCCACGTGCGGGGATGCATCAGGATGGCCGAGTCCTGGCCGACCATGTCGCGGCGTTCTTGAACGACGCTCTTCCACCAGGCCTGCTTCACATTATTTTTCAGCAGGACGCCCAGTGGTCCGTAGTCCCAGCAGCTGCCGAGGCCGCCGTAGATCTCCGAACTCTGGAAGACAAAGCCGCGCCGCTTACACAGCGAGACGATCTTATCCATCACGTCGGTTTGCGTTTGTTGCGCCACGATCGGTGAACTCCTTAACCCCAAATACCGGCTCAGTATAACGTGGGCGCAGGTCCCGGCGCACGGCGACCTGCTTCGGCAGCGCTGCCTGTCCCGAGTTTTGACGGGCCGGGCCGGTCAGCCGGGGGGCACCGTGTGCGGCATTTGTATGCCGGAAAACCCGAGCGGCAGTAAGCTGAAGTCAGTCCAAGGCCGACATCGGCCACCCCGTGATCGAGGAGGTCCCAGATGCGTATTTTGCTGGCTGTCGACGGTTCTGCCTGTTCTCGCCATGCCATGGAGCGGGTCCGGTTCTTCTTTCCGGAGGCCAACCTGGCCGTCGTCGCCGTTGTGCCGCCGCCGATGCCGGAGCCTGTCGCACCGGGTTGGGTCGGCGGGGTGCCGATCGTGACGGATATGCGCCTCGAAGAGGAACTCGCCGAGAAGTCTCTCGCCGTTGCCAAGCAGATCCTCGGTGAAAGCGACACGATCGTCTACCACATCGCCCAAGGTGATCCGGGGGCGACGATCGTCCGGCACGCCGAGGAACACGCTTTCGATTCCATCGTGGTGGGCAGCCATGGCCGTAACGCCTTTGAACGCTTGCTCATGGGCAGTGTCGCCACCTATGTGGTCAATCACGCCACGTGCCCGGTAATGGTCATCAAGTCCAAGCCGTAACCCCAGGCGATTGGTCGCCTAGGGCGTTGCCGTGGCAGGCTGGCGCAGCATGTCTTCCAAGGCGGCCATGGCCACGGCGGCCATCGCCTCATGCTTGAGGCGCTTGTCGCGGATCTTTTCAGCGGGCTGCGGCAGGATGCCCCAGTTGGCGTTCATCGGCTGGAAATGCTTGGGGTCGGCGGCCGTGATGTAGTGGGTCAACGCCCCCAGCATCGTTTCCGGGGGCATGACGACCAGCGGCTCGCCCTTCAGCAGGCGCACGGCGTTTTGACCGGCGAGGATGCCCATGGCCGTGGACTCCGTATAGCCTTCGACACCCGTCAGCTGCCCGGCGACGAAGACCCGGGGCTCGGACTTCGTCTGCAACGTCGGCTGGAGAACCACCGGGGAGTTGAGGAAGGCGTTGCGGTGCATGACGCCGAAACGGACGAATTCGGCCGTCGTCAAGCCGGGGATCAGCTGGAAGACCCGCTTTTGCTCGCCCCACTTCAACCGGGTCTGGAAGCCGACGAGGTTGTACAGGTTGCCGGCTGCATTGTCCTGACGGAGCTGGACGACGGCGTACGGCCGGCGGCCCGTGCGGGGATCCCGCAGGCCGACGGGCTTCATCGGGCCGAAGCGCAGGGTCTCGATGCCCCGGCCGGCAATGACTTCAATGGGCAGGCAGGCCTCAAAATGGCGTTTGTTGGCATCGAGCGAGTCAAAATCCTTGACGGGGGCCAGCTCGGCTGTGGTCAGCGCTTCCCAGAAAGCCTCGTACTGCTCCTTGTCCATCGGGCAGTTCAGGTAATCCGCCTCGCCCTTGTCGTAGCGGCTTTGGGGCCAGATGATGTCCATGTCCAGGTTTTCCCGGTCCAGGATGGGGGCGGCGGCATCAAAGAAGTAGACATGATCCTGGCCCGTGATCGCCTGCAACGATGTCATCAGGTCGGGTGACGTCAGGGGGCCCGTGGCGACGATAACGATGCCCTCCGAGGGGATGGCCGTCAGCTCCTCCCGGTGCAGGGTGATCCGCGGGTGGCCGGCGATGCGCTCGGTCACGCCCAGGGAGAATCCATCCCGGTCCACGGCCAGGGCCCCGCCCGCCGGGACGATGTGGGCTTGGGCCACGTCCAGGATCATGCTGCCGAGTCGCCGCATCTCCGTCTTCAACTGGCCCGAGGCCACGCTGGGCAGGTACGAGCCCATGGAGTTCGAGCAGACGAGTTCGGCCAGGTTGTTCGTGTGATGGGCCTCAGTCTTGCGCACGGGCCGCATCTCGTACAGATCGACGTCGATGCCCTGTTCGGCGATCTGCCAGGCTGCTTCCGAACCGGCCAAACCGCCGCCGATGACCGTGATCCGTCCTGCCATGCCTGTGTTCCTCCGCTGCCGTATGTTCTGGATGTGGCCCGCCACATAATCCCGGCAGTCTAGCATGTGGCCCCGGGGCGCCAGCGGCGGCGTACACTGCCTGGCATGAAGGACTGGCTCGCCGTCGCCTGGATCGCCCTGTGGATGCCCGTGCACACGGCGTCGCTCTGGTTGCGCGACGCCCAGTACTACCGGCATTGGACCCTGCTGCGCGTGGATCTCGCGATGGCCCGGGCCTATTGGTGGCGGGATCCCTACTTCCTGGCCCGTCGGGAAGGGGCCGGGATCGACGTGCCGCCCGAGACCCTGACCTACGGGACAACCCCTTGGGCGACAGCGGCCGCGTTGTTGCGGGCAGTCGAGGCGAAAGCGGGGGAGCGTTTTCTGGAGCTGGGGGCCGGCCAGGGTCGGATGGCCTTTTTCGCCCGCATCCATGCCGGTCTGACGGTCGACGCTTACGAACTGCTGCCCACCTTTGTACGGGTCGCAGACACGATCCGCCAGCACCTGCGGGTGGATCGTGTGACCTTTCACCAGGCGAACCTGCTCACGGCGGACCTGACCCACACGGACATCGTCTATCTGGCCGGGACCTGCCTGGACGACGCCACCCTCGGTGCCCTGGAGACCAAGCTGGCCTGGCTCAAGCCGGGGGCCCGGGTGATCAGTTTGAGCTTTCCCCTGGAGGCTCCCGGACTGGAAATCATCGGCCAGGTGCCTATCGCCGTCTCATGGGGCAACAGCACGGCCTATCTGCATCGGATGGCGGTTCGGTCGGAGTCAGCGCAACCCGAGTGAAAACGAGCCAAACCCCTGGATCCCCGAAAGAGGGAACCGCCGGCAAAGCGTGAGTCCTAAGCCTCGTTTTTCGGGTGTCAGTCGGCGGCTTCAGCCAGCATCTGCATGCCCGACTTGTCCAACCGGTAGACGAGGAAGCCTTCGAGTTCACCGGCGCCCTGCCGGTCGTAAAAGTCCCGGGCCAGCTTGTTCCAGGTCAGTACGTGCCATTCGATCCGCCCGGCCTGCCGCTCCGCCCCGACTTTCGCCAACCCTTGCAACAGGGCCCGGCCGACGCCGTGTTTGCGCCAGTCGGGCCGGACGAACAGGTCTTCCAGGTACAGACACGGGCTGGCCAGGAAGGTGGAGAAACTTGTGAAAAAGAGGGCAAACCCGGCCGTTTCACCCCCGACTTGCGCCAAGAGGACCTCGGCGACAGGCTTCGGGCCGAACAGGTGCAACTGCAACGCCTCGGCCGTGGCCAGGCACTCGTGGCTCAACTCCTCATAAGCGGCCAGATCCTGGATCAGCAAGAGGATCTGGGGGACGTCGGCGGGGATGGCGGCGCGTACGGCGATGGCTGCAGGCATGGTGCCTCCTTGGAGATGGTCATATGGCGCGACATACCGACCAGGAGGTCGGTCTAGGGCTGCAAAGGGCCATTATCGCCGATGGGGCGATCCCGACAAAGGCAGCGCCCACAGCCGGCAATGACAATCCCCTTGTGACCGGGCGAACGGACGCAGGGACACGTGGATGGTCCAATGGGAGTGAGTGTCCAACCGGTATGGCCGCAGACGGCTGCAGGATCGCACAGGGAACATGCACCACTTTCTCGTCACGATCATCGAGCTGCTGCTGGTCGCCACGGGCGTCGGCGTCGTCGCCCGCCGGTGGCGGATCCCGTACAGCACGGCCCTCGTCCTCGCCGGGGCCGGTCTCGGTTACGCCAAGCTGATGCCGGCCATCCGTCTCGATGCGGACATCATCCTCAGCGTTTTTCTGCCGATCCTCGTTTTCGGCGCCGCCATCGACACCGACGCCACCCATCTGCGGGCAAACGTCCGGCCGGTCGCCCTGCTCTCCACCCTCGGCATGCTCGTGATCACGGCCCTGACGGGGACCTTCCTGCATTATCTGCTGGACATGGATTGGGCCCTGGCCATGCTGCTGGGATCGATGCTGTCGATCACGGACACCGTGTCGGTGCTGGCCATTTTCCGGGGGCTCAAGGTGCCGAAACGGCTGGCCATCCTCGTCGAAGGCGAAAGCCTCCTCAACGACGGGACAGCCTTGGTCCTCTATCAGGTGGTGCTGGCCGTCGTACTCACCGGCCACCTCCATCTGCAATCGGCGATGGGGACTTTTTTCCTCGTCTCGCTGGGCGGGATCGTCATCGGCGCCGCCTTGGGCTACGTCGTCTCCCAGGCCATCAGCCAGACCCACGATCATCTGGTCGAGATCCTGCTGACGAGCGCCCTGGCCCTGGGGGCCTACACGCTGGCCGAATGGTTAAAGGCCTCTGGGGTCATGGCCACGGTGATCGCCGGTCTGGTGGTCGGCAACTACGGCTGGCGGCGCTCCCTGTCTCCCTCGAGCCAGATCGCCCTGGGCAGCTTCTGGGAGTACGCCGGCTTTGGGGTGAATTCGGCCGTGTTCCTGTTGCTCGGCCTGTCCGTCGACCTGCCGAACATCGGCAACTACATCATGCCTATTTTCCTCTGTCTCCTGGCATTACATGGCGGCCGGCTGATCACCATCTACGGCGGGCACTTTCTGCTCAGGTCCTGGATGCGGGTGCCGTTGCCGGCCTCCTGGCAGCACGTCCTCGTCTGGGGCAACATGAAAGGGTCGCTGACCCTGGCCTTGGCCCTGGCGCTGCCGGTGACGGTGCCGCAGCGGTCACTGCTGATCTCCCTCGTCTTCGGTGTCGTTCTCGTCTCACTGGTCACCCAGGGGCTCAGCCTCGGGCCGTTGATGCGCTGGCTGCGGATCTCGGAAGCGCCCGGCGCCAAGAATCTCTTTGAAGAGGCGCAGGTCCGCCTGATCGCCGCCCGTGCCGCCCAGGAGGAGCTGCGCCACCTGCAACAGGCGGGGATCCTCTCGATCTCCAGTTACGAGCGGTTGCGGGCCCGGTACCAGGTGGTGGTCGCCGGCGCCGAACGGCGGTTGCGCGTCCTGGGCGGACAGCATCCCGAGTATTGGGACTTAGCCATGGCCGAGACCCGGCAGCGCCTGATCCTCGTCGAAAAGGGCGCCGTGCTCTCTGCCCGCCGGGAACTGCTCATCTCAGGGGAAACGGCGCAACAGTACATCGAGGAACTGGACGTGCGGTCGATGGCTTTTCACGCCCGCGATCAGGTGATGGTGCAGCCCTGGCAGCAGCCCCCTCCCGAACTCAAACCGGAAATCAAGCCGGAGACGGCCGGATGAGCCGTCTTCAATCCCAGGGGAAAGGACCAGCAGCATGTATATCGTGATCGGGGGCGCCGGCCTGTTAGGGTTGACCCTGGCCGAGCAGTTGGTCAATCACCACCACGACGTCCTGATCATCGATCCGGATCCGGCGGCCTGTGAGTATGCCCAGGTCGAGATCGGCTGCATGGTGCATCAGAGCAGCGCCACCAGCCCCAAAGCCCTGGAAAGCGTCGGTATCCGCCGGGCGGATGCGGCGGTGGGCATGATGCGGGAAGACTCCGCCAACCTCAGTTTCATCCTGCTGGCCAAGCACTACGGCGTGAAGCGCCGGCTGGTGCGGATGCGCGAGCGGGATTACGAAAAACCCTACCTCCTCGCCGGGGCGACCGTCATCGCCAGCTCGGTCGATCCCGTCGTCGGTCAATTGCTGACGGCCATCGAGTTTCCCGCCATCCGCAGCCTGATGCGGATCGGCAAGGGCGACATGGAGGTGTTCGAGTTGCGGGTCCCGGAGGACTCCCTCGTCAGCGGTTGGGACATCCGGACCGTGGCCGCCCACGCCGAGTTTCCGGCCGGGTGCAATTTCGTCGCCGTGCACCACCCGGAAGGACCCTATCAGGTCGCCCGGGGTGATACCGTCCTGCATCCCGGCAGCCTCGTCATCCTGTTTGCCCTGGAGCACGATCTGCAGCCGCTGATCAACCTCTTTTCAGCCCCAAGGTTGTAACGTCCATCCCGAGCGGTGCCGCTGGCCTGGCACCCGGTTTGCGGTGCTCCAGCCGGTGCGGGGGTTCCACGGGCAGGACGGACACGTCCCTGGGTGGTGGGCCAGGGCCTTATGCAGCCCGCCGAAACCACCCCCGAGGCTGACGATCCGCACCCTGCCGCGCCCTTCGATCAGGCGAGCAGCGGGCCGGTACCGGGAATCAGATTGCGACGACCGGCACTTCGGACGTGCAGTGGGGGCACCGGGAGGCCAGCAGGTGGATCGGGGAGTAGCAGAACTTGCAGTCCTTAATTGCGGACGCCGGGACGACTGCGGGTTTTTTGACCTGCAGGCGGCTGATGACCTTGACCATCATGAAAATCGCCGCTGCCAGAATGAGGAAGTTGACGGTCGTGTTGATGAAGATGCCGTAGTTCAGGGTGACGGCGCCGACCGTCTTGGCTTGGGCGACGGAGACTGCCGCTTCCTTGCCGGCTTTCAGGACGAGGAAGAGGTTGCTGAAATCGGCCCCGCCCATGAGCAAGCCCACCGGCGGCATGATCACGTCATCGACGAGGGATTTGACGATGCCGCCGAAGGCGCCGCCAATGATCACACCGACGGCCAAGTCGACGACGTTGCCTTTCATGACGAAGGTTTTGAAATCGTTCCACATATGCTGCATGCCTATCTGCCCTTGGAGACCGGGCGCTTCGGCCGTTGCGGCCCTGATCCGGCAGTATATCGGATGCTGCATCGCTCTCTGACTGTCCGGACCGGCCGTTTCCAGGATGTTGTACCCTGCGCCCGGTCAGCCTTCTCCGGAATTGAGCCGGCGCGGACAAGCAAGAACGGGGACGGGCGGCACGATCAAGGGAGCATGATGAAACTCACGTCTTCCTGGGGTGCCACGGGTGTACTGGCTGCCGCCGTGGTGATGTTGGGCGTGGCGGCATGCCGTATGCCGGCGCCGAGGAATGCGCCGATGGCGGACCCGTTCGGCTCCCTGGGGGGGACGATGGCCCGCCCAACGCCGACCGTATCGCCGGCGCCGAGTGCCAAGCCCAGCCGGAAAGCCATACCCAAGGTCAAACCCGGAGTGAAGCCGAGCGCCCATCCTGTAGCGTCGGCTGTGCCGGTTGCCTCACCGGCGGCCAGCCCGTCCCCGGAGCCGTTGGCGTCGCCAGACGATCCGGGCTAAGCGGCTGTACGCCCGACGTTTTGTCCCGTCATGGGTGCTGTCCGGGCCTTCCCTGGTTCTGACTCCGGGAACATACCCTTGTCGGAGGTCCGTCACTGGGCTACGATCCTGCACACATGGACGAAGGAGGCTCCGGTGACCTCGCGGCAACTCACATTCTTGGCCGGTTGCCTGTTGGCGGCTGGTTGCAACGTGTCACAGATCATTGCCACGCCGTCGGCGACCCCCTCGCCCGGGGCGGCGGGTGTACCGGGATCGGTGCAGCCCAGCCCCAGCCCCAGCGCCTCGGTGGACGGCACGGCCAACCCGCCGGCCTCGGCGTTTCCGATCATCGGGGAGCCCTCACCGTTTCCGACGCCGTTGCCGGTCCCGACCCGCACGCCCTCGCCGTCCCCGACGACGTATTTTGGCCCCGGATACCCCGGCCCTCAGGGGTGACGATGTGGGGCGCCATGGCGGCCTGATCCCGTTGTCGAGCCTTCCTAAGAACCCTGAGGATCTGTCGTCTGGCGTCTCCTAGGGCTCAGACCACCCTGACGCCCCGCATCGCCACCCTTGATCCCGCTGTGCGCTCACGAGTGACGGCCGGGTTCCTGTTTCCAGAGTTGCGGCCTTGGTGTAGGCAAGGCGCGACGGCGGGATGTGAGGAGGGGAGATGGTTTGAGCCCCAGGAGACGGCTGGCGACAGCGCCTCATGGCGCTTGGGAAGGCTCGACAACGGGATCGGACCGCCCTCTCCCCCCTCACACCCCACCGTGGTATTGTGGGAAGACTTCGGGACGTAGCGCAGCTCGGTAGCGCGCCTGCTTTGGGAGCAGGATATCGCAGGTTCAAATCCTGTCGTCCCGACCAGTAATATCAAGGGTTCTAGCCATTCGGCTGGGACCCTTCATTTTTGGTGCGTCCGGCAGGGCGCAATTACTTGGAGGTGCAAGTCCTCTACGGGCCCGGTAAGGGAAACCGTTAGCCGGACGGCAAGGGTGTCCACCGTGAGGTGGGATCTGAAGGAAGCCGCAGGCAAAACGCGGGCCTGACGAACAGGAAGCGCATACGAGGCGTCCACGCTGGGTGAGGTGGCCAATACCGCCAAAGCCCTGTGCTTATACGGAAAGCGTGGGCGTATATGCGCCAGGCATAAGCGGGAAGGTGATTGCGCATTACCCGGGGAGATCTGTCGTTCTGCCTTTGTGCTACTGCCGTCGAGAGGCGGCGGGATGGGGCGGCAGAAGTCAGCAGCGGGCATAGTAGACCGTTTCGAGCGGTCGAAGGCCCAAATGTGATACCACGGAGAGGAGCCGAGGTTTCGATGGTCGCAGGAGATGCAGGTACGCCGGCCGAGACGCCGGCGGCCCACCCGGAGGGTAGGGGGCGGAACCCCCGAGAGGATGGGATGGGCGCGTCAAAGGCCACGGCAACGGAGGAAACCTCCTATCCAGAGCCCAGCTTGCTCATGGAAGCGGTGCTCGAAGGCGAGAACATGAGGACGGCGTTCCTGAAGGTCAGAGCCAACAAAGGCGCTGCGGGTGTCGATGGGATGACCGTAGAGCAGATGGGGCCCTACCTGAAGGAACACTGGCCGTCGATCAAGGCAGCCCTACTGGACGGGATGTACCAGCCTGCGCCCATTCGCCCGGTTTCGATACCGAAGCCGGGTGGCGGGGAGCGGATGTTGGGGATCCCGACGGTCTTAGACCGTCTGGTCCAGCAGGCGTTGCACCAAATCCGCAGTCCCATCTTCGAGGTGGGTTTTTCCGAGCACAGTTACGGGTTCCGACCGGGACGAAGTGCGCATGGCGCCGTGCTGCAAGCACAGCGGTATGTGGGCGAAGGCCGGCGGTACGTTGTTGATCTGGACTTGGAGAAGTTCTTCGACCGGGTGAACCACGACATCCTGATGGCGCGGTTGGCCCGGTCGATCGGGGATAAGCGGGTACTGGCGCTAATCCGCCCGTACTTGCAGGCCGGCATGATGGAAGGCGGGATAGCGATGGCCCGAACGGAAGGGACGCCTCAGGGCGGCCCACTCAGCCCGTTACTGTCGAATGTGCTGCTGACCGATCTGGATCGGGAACTGGAACGGCGGGGTCATGCTTTCTGCCGGTATGCGGATGACTGCAATGTTTACGTGCGGTCAGCGGCAGCCGGCAAGCGGGTGATGGCATCGTTGGTGCGGTTCCTGGATCGGCACTTGAAGCTGAAGGTAAATGAAGCCAAGAGTGCCGTAGCCCGGCCATGGGAGCGGAAGTTTCTCGGGTACTCGATGACGTTCCACAAGCGTCCCCGCCTGAAAGTGGCGTCGGCGTCAGTAAAACGGCTGAAGGGTAATCTGCGGGAGGTCTTCCGGCGAGGGCGGGGCTGTAGTCTTCGACGGACCGTCGAGACACTCAAACCGAAGCTACGGGGGTGGGTTGCCTACTTCCGGCTGGCCGAGGTGAAGAATGTCTTCGAGGATCTGGACGGCTGGATCCGGCGCAAGTTGCGCTGCATCCTGTGGCGTCAGAAGAAGCGACGGTATGCCCGCTTCAGGATGTTGGTGCAGCGAGGCTTGGCGGAGGAACGGGCGTGGCAATCGGTCTTCAACGGCCGGGGCCCCTGGTGGAACGCCGGGGCCAGCCACATGAACGCCGCCTTTCCCAAGTCCTGGTTTGATCACCTCGGTCTCGTATCGCTGCTGGAAAGCAAGCAACGGCTCCAGCGGGCGTCATGAACCGCTGTGTACGGAACCGTACGCACGGTGGTGTGGGAGGACGGCGGGGGCAACCCCGCCTCCTACCCGATGTGGGGTCATGCTTCGGGCCCCTCGTCCCGGGTGTGGCGCCGGGTCTGGCTGGCCGCATGGGCCTCAAGGTCTGCCAGGCGATACCGGATGTGCCGGCCCATGTAGACGAACGCCGGCCCGGTGCCATGGCATCGCCATTTATCGAGGGTCCCCCGGGCAACTTGTAACCAGGCGGCCGCCTCTTGCGGGGTCATCAGCCCGCCCGTCGCCGGTGTCGTGGGGCCGTTCATGCCGTCACCTCTGTGCCGCACGTCTGCCGTCGGAGGTAATCTTGCACGTCACCCGGGCGGTATCTGACGCAGCGCCCGATACGGACGAAGCTCAAGGTCGTGCGACTCTTCTGGCGCCAAAACGCCAACGTGTGGACAGAGATGCCAAGAAATCTGGCGACTTCATCAGGAGTTAACAGGTCGTCTTGGTTCATATGACCTCCGCTGGCTTGGTGTTGCAGCCTCAGTCATATTCTGTTCAGTGATTGTAGTAAATGCCGTGAGACACATCGTTACACTATAAAAATCAGATAAATTCGGCCACATATAGCTACGTCCAGCCCGAAAATGTTATGTCACGTTACCCAATGTTATGCGTTGTTCTGTTTGCAATTTGGGCTCGATGTATCTGAAAAATGGGACTGAAACGATTAACCTTCACATTTAATTATGATTGTTCGCCGGTCCTCGGAGCCGCCTATGCCGTCCGGCCAGGGTCGTCCCACCCCAGCTCCGTCACCCGTTCCGTGACCAGCACGGCCGTATCCCGGTAGCATCCATTCGGGCACCGGCGATACCGCCTGATGACGCCGTTGGCCAGCAACTTTCGGGCCGGGACGCAAATCCGCTCAAGGCATACTGGGCAGTCGTGCGGAGCGGCGATCGCATGCAGATCGACGGCGGGCAGCTGGTCGGGGTTGGCCATATCGTCCAGCATACGCGACCCGATTCCGGCGGTCCATTTCCCGGCATCGAGGCCGACCCGGTCGCCGGTGAGGATCGATCGGCCCAGGTGGATCGGCGGCATTTCTCCGGGGATCGGGTTGGGTTGCCGGCGATCCGTTCAGCCCCTCGCACCTGCCACCGTGGCCACAGTGTTCCAGCCGGCGACGTGGCCAGGCATTCCGGGGCTGTGTTCCGCCATGGTGCACGGTCTTGGTGGGGAGCGCTTCACCTCGCACCGAAACGCCGTACGGGCGATCCACGCCGGCACGGTCACGGCCATAGGTGCATTTCTCCAGCGGGCGGCTTTGGCCGTGACCGTGCGGGTCGGCGGCAGCTCCGAGCGGACGTGTACGGGATCGGCCCGGGAGGCTTCGGGCGCCAGTACGGAATGGGAAGCCGCCGCTACTGGCGTTGAGGCTAGCGCTTCCTATTTCTCCCCGCGGACTGAGGGGGCTTGTACGGGATCGCCGGCCAGGTCGTGCCCCAGATGGGGACGGTCATCACCAGCGCTCGGGCTTCTTCACGGTCCGCCCGCCTGTGGTTGAGACTTCGTCGGGAAATTGGTGCCGCTGGTACTGTTCAAGGCTGATCTTGTAGCTGCGGTCGGCCAGGTCCGCAAGCTCCTTGCTGCGACGGTCAAAGGGGAACATGACGATTACCTTGGCCCCAGGGTATAGGCGTCTCGTTGCCCTGATGGCCGGAGCCATATCACTGTCACCGGAGATGAGTACGGCCGTTTCGCACTTGTCGGAGACAAACAGCTCGATTAGACGGCAGGCAACGGCAACGTCCGTTTCCTTTTCCTCATGGCGAATGAACCGCACGCCGCACTTCTGGCATTCATCGGGCTTGCCCTTGAAGTGACCGAGGTAGGCAGCGACCTTTGAGGCTCTGAGGGCATCGATATAGCTCAAGTGGCGAGCCGTGGTGCCGGGCCTGATACCCTCGCGGTGCTTGGCCAATGCCGAGAAGTAGTCGATGCCGGCGGACTCGGCGCCATCGCCAATCAGGTGCAGCATGGATCGGCAAAGGCTATCGATGTCCAGCCAGCGCAAGCCGCGACCGGCGTGTAACTCCGCTTCCCTGATCGAGTGGTAGAGGTTGAAGCCGTCAACGATGAAGCGAACGCGGTGCATGTAGTCTCGAAAAAAGTAAAACCCCCGGATCGCAACCCGGGGGGGGCTGGTCGGCCGAGGCCTTCCAGGGATGATGCCTCAAGCATACCCGACAGACGTGGTGCGTCAAGCATGAGGCAGCGACAGGCAACCTCAGCATACATGGGGAAGCCAGGGCGCCAATACGGCCGGAGCGACCATGCCGGGCGGCTTACGCAGTGTAGGCGATCCGTCGACGGATCCCCGGGGAGGGAAGGCCGAGCCCTCACCGGTGACGAGTTGGGACGCCAGGCCGGTATTTGATTGGCAATTGCTGGCAGGCCCCGAACGCCAGGCGACAACACAGGCCGGGAGGCTGGCGGCATTTGATGGGGATCGGCCGGCCCGTGGGGGGTCGCCGGTGAGCTAGCTATCCTGTGCCAGGTCTGGGCTGCAGTCAGAAAGGCTTGAATCGCCGGCCAGGGGGATTGCGGGCTGCCCTGCGGCCTACACGGCCCCGGCGTGGCCGCAAATCCCCTGAAACGGACGAAGCCCACCGCACCAGCCACGGACGGACTCCATTGAAGCTAATTAGGCTTAGGGGACGAGCAAATCGGTGACAGGCCGCATGAGGATCGACTGGTCTTGGGGTGAGCGCCAGGCCAGCCACCAGTGCCGGCCACTGGCGTCACTGGCCAAGGATGGCACGTCAGCTCCGGTCACCAGGACGATCGGCCCACCAATCGGCCGCCCTATCCCATCAAGACGTTGGGCGAGCGTGTCGCCGGGTACGATGGCAGCCCCCTGGGGGATTGCCTGGAATCGGCGATCGTGCCAGACAACGATGAATCCGTCGTTACCTGCTGCAGGCAACAAGGCCGAAAGTCGATCGGTTCGATAGGCGGTCGCAACGGTGGTCACGGCAGTGTCAGGGCCCTCGACAGCCCTCGCCCGCACCGTGGGTCCCGGTCCGAGGCTTTCTATCCAGGCGACCAGCGACCTGCCGGACTTCGGGTGAGTGGCGACCATCGGGGTCGCAATCGTGGCAGTGGCTGTACTGAGCATGAGTTCACGCCGATCGCTGCCGGTCCCCTCTCGCACGGTGCCCAGGCCGACCGCACCCCGTCCCAATATGGGCCAGGCGACGGTGTAACCGCCCGTTCGGCCCGCCGGGATCAATGAGGTCACGGGGGTATGATCCGTCGATGCCCCGAACAGCTCACGGTCGTCGACACCGCGAGGCAGGGTCTGGCCGTACAGGATATTCGGGCCGTTGCGTTGATCGCTCCAGACGGCCTGACAGGCGCCACCTGCTTCAGCACACGTTAGGCGCACCTGTCCTGGCGCACCAAAGGTATCGGAAAGTGGGGTTGCTAACGATGCCGCTGAGTCAGCCACTCGTACGTTCGTGGTCCAGACCCGGCGACGGCCGCCATCATCGCTTACCCAACCGACGATAAAGTGGGAACCGGTCGGATCGGCCGTGATCCCAGGGGACTGGAGAAAGGCGGGATCCGGTCGCCAGGCCAGTCGGCGCACCGGCACATCGGAGCCGGGCTCAGCGATGGCGCCCTGCACGGTCGCTGCAACCTCACCATTCCGGGATTCCGTCCAGGTAACGACGGCGCTTCCGTCTACACCGACGGCAATGACGGGCTCAGAGCGGGTAGTGCCCACTGCTGCCGGGGCCGCGCCGATCGTCCCGGTGGGCAAACTGGTTACATCGACGGGAGCCGGGGCCGGAGCCGAGGGACTCGACGAAACCACGACCACCGACGGAGAGCCGCTCGGGATCGGGCTGGCGCTGCTGCCGACCGGGCTGACATTGGGGCAAGCGACAAGGAGCATGGCCAGACCCATGCCAGCAGACGTGAGCCGCATGCCATGGCCTGTCAGGCGGCTCACGGGACCCACCGGAAGCGCTGCAGGGTCAACTCTTTGGAATTTTCCGCGGCCCAGAGGCTGGCGAATCCCCCGGTGCGGACGTCGAAGGCTACGGTGGCATCCCGGCAGTCCGGGCCAAAGAAGACCCCCGGCTGCCCGGCAGGCTGACCGTCCGGCGTCAGGCGCTGCAGATGCAGGTCACCGCCCGCGGAATAGCTATCGTTCCAGGGGGCCATGTACCGTGTCTGCCGTTCCTGCCAGGCGAGCAGCAAGCTGCCATCCGACAAATCCTCGATGGCCCCCGTCGAGGTGAAGCTCTGCTGCATGGCCCGCGGCCGCTGTGGGGCAACGGGTTTCAGGTCCGGATCGAAGACCTGACCGTACAAGTAGCGCTTTCCCGACTCATACGCGTGGCGCTGGTCGCCCCATGTGGCCCGGAATCCCTTGCTACTGGCGCCCTTCAGCAGCGTCACGGGTGTGCCGCCGCTCCCGAATGGCAAAATGGCAACAATCGGCCCCATCGTCAGGCCATCCGTCGATATCCGCCGCAAGCTAAGGCCATTCGGGCGGTCGTCGTACCACATGATGGCGAAGCCGGTGTCGTCGCTGGCCACTCGTCCGCTGTGCTGTGACAGGGGGCCAGTAGCGACCTGGATCTCGACGCCTGACGGGGCACCCGTGGCGGTGATCAGCTGGCCAATCACGTCCGTTGCATCTGGCGACGGGGTTGGTCCGGCGTTTTGCCGCATCCAGGTTATCAGGCCGGCTCCGGAAGGCTCATGGATGGCGAGTGCAGGCGTCAACCCGTTCGAAGCCAGGGTGCTCACGGCCCCTTGGAGCTGCCCTGCTGCATCGAGCACAGCAAACCGGACGAACCGGCCGTTGTCCGGCCCGACCTCCCGCCAGAGCAACCAATAGCGTTGGGATGCCTTGTGCCAGACAGCCGTGGCCGTTTCCCCGTAATTGGGGTATCTCTCGCTGATGCGGGTGACGGCTTCGATGCGTCCGTCGGCACGCACGATCCGCACGAACCAGCCGTTATCAGCATTGGGTGTTGGTCCCTGCTGTTGCTGGCCGGGGGCGATGACCAAGGCGTCGCCGGTGTCGGGGTTCATGGCCAAGGCCCGGCCGTCTTGGGCGAATTCCGCCGTCATACGGACGGGTGTGCCGGTCAGGACATAGGCTCCTGACAGGGGCAGGCGTTCAATCGTCGGCGGGGGCAACCGTGAAGGCATGGTGCTGGGCGCCGTCGACACGGGCACGGTCGAAATCGGAATGGCGGTCGGCGGCGTCCCAATTATGGGACCTGTCGGCGGTGGTGTGGGCGTCGGGGCCAGGGCGCTGCTGGGTGAGGCATTCGGTACGGTGACCGGCGGTGCTGATCCGGTCGCCAGTGGGGCAGGCCCGCTCATGCAGGCGGTGAGACCGCCGAATATCCCAGCACAGCAAAGAGCGGCAATTTGGCGTGAAGTAATCATTGACCGTGCCATAATTGGTCACCTGTTCCAAAAAAAATCCGATGCCCGTCAATCTTGATGACTAGAGTGACAGGTCAGTTGTTCCACAATCGGCCGTGAAAATGACGACGGCGTTGATAATGAGGCTCGTTCAGAATGCTTGGAAGGGCCGGCATCCAGTCGAGACGGAGATAAGTCTCGCCGCGATGTTGTCCCACAGGACACCGGTTAGGGTGAAGCGTTTGGCGGACGCTCTGTATGCAGTTCTTCCGTCCCGTTCAGCCAGGCGTCCATTTTCCGGTCGATGGCATTGGGCGCCAAGGTGCCGAACCACTCGACCTGGTCGCCGGTGTGGGCGATGCCGATCCGCCGATAGTCGCGGATCCGGACCATGATGGCTGGCCCAGGCTCACCGGCGATCGTCACCCGGTAGGCGATCACGTCCCAGCATTCCCGGAAGGCGATGCGGATTGCGGCCCGCAGCTCCGGCACGTCGACGGCGGCCAGGTCGATCACCGTCAGGTCAAAGGATCAGCGATCCCCGGTCATGGCGACGGCTGACGCTTCGGGCCGTATGTGCCATCGGGCCAGGGATCACGGCGAGCCTCGCCGGCTTCGGGGTTCCAGTTCGCACCATGGGCCCTCGGCCGCACCATGCCATCTGGGCCCAGGTCCTCGAGGTCGCTGCTCCATTCATCCTTG
>JACMPN010000423.1 GCA_014377495.1 Candidatus Sericytochromatia bacterium | reverse complement strand
CACGGTTGCCTTGCCGATGTTGGCCCGCTTGGTGCTGAAAAAGGCCCCCATGGCCCCCATGGCGCCAGCGCCGACCATGGCCCCGTTGAGGGCGCCCACCTTGGCTTGGCCGATGAACCCATCCGTCTGGAACAAGGGAGAGACCAACCGGTCAAACACTTTTGATTTCGGGGGAGCCGCCGGGCCGTTTGCCGTCGGAACGTTCACGGAATTGACTGCATTCACCGACATGAAACACCTCCGACGCTGATGGGCTCTCCACCCTCCTTGTCGCCCCCCATGAACCCACACTTTCTTAACGGCGGGGAAATGACCGGTAAAGGTTACCGCTGGCGCGCCGCAAACCGGTCGACTACCGTCGCATGGGTTTCAGGTGAACCCCGCTCGCCTCAGGAATCGTTGGGGCGGCGTTGGGTGACCAGCAGGTAGGCGGCCTGGGTCATCTCGCGGGCCCGTTCCCACAAGGTCGGCGGGGCCGCTTCGACGTCTTCGGAGCCAGCTTCGACGGCTTGCCCGGTGGGATCGGGTTCGCGTCGGGATTTGACGCGGGACGTGCCGAAAGCGACGAGCGCCGCGGCGGACATGAGGCCCAGACCAATCAACAGGCCACGTTTGCGGCGGGTGGAGAATGGCGACATTGGCGACTACTTTCTGACAGGGATGGTGGCGCTAGTCGCCTGGACCGGCGTCGCTGCACCCGTTCCGACAGGCTGGGGCGGCACGATCCCGGATCCACCGGCAATGATCCGTCGGTAGGCATCCACCGCCGGGGTGGGCACCCGGCGCAGAGTGGGGTCATTGCGGCAATCCACCGAAAAGAGCCCGAACCGCGGCGAGAAGGATCCCCACTCGTAATTGTCGGTCAGCGACCAGTGTGAATAGCCTATCACCTGTGCGCCTTGGGCCATCGCCCGCTTCATGGCCCGGACCGTGGCGACCATCGCCGACTCGCGGGTCCAGCCGTCCGCACGGGGCTTGAGGTCGTCGGTGGCCATGCCGTTTTCGGCGATCATGATCGGCAGGTGGTATTGACGGTGATAGTCCATCAGCACCGTTTCCAGATGGTCCGGTTTGTAGCCCAGGGCCCAGGGCTTGGCGATGTTCAGGACTTCGCGGATCGAGCTGAACGTCCAGTAATAATCAAAGGCGATGTAATCCAGCTTGCCCATGATGTTGATCTGCAAGGATTCTTCTTCCGGCTCGACTTTACCGGGCAGTTTGCCGGTGTGCATCGCGTCGTAGAACCAGTTCGTGTCGGCGAGGTCGGCGTCGGTGGACTCCGTGCTGGGCTGACCCTTGCCGAACATGATCTGATAGACGTTGGAGGAGACCATCGCCCCGGGTATCACTGCGTGGATCCGGTCGTACGCCAAGGCATGGCCCCGGATCACGTTGCGGAGGGCCTTGCCGAAGTTGATCGGGCCTTTTTTGCCCGGTGGCAACATCCCCAGCAGGTAATCCCGCGGTAGCCAGACGTTCGGCTCATTGAACGTGATCCAGGTCTTGCAGTCCGGCGCCACGTCGCGGGTGACCTTGTCGACAAACCGGGCAAACCGGAAAGCGACGTCCTTGTTGGTCCAACCACCCTGGGCATCGACCCAGGCCGGCATCACCCAGTGGCTGAGGGTCAGGACGGGCGTCATGCCATGGCGCCGCATCGCCGCCAGCATCTCGCGATAATGGGCCACGGCCGCTTCGTCCCATTGGCCTTTGACGGGCTCGATCCGGCTCCACTCAATACTCATCCGGAAGGCATTGACGCCCATGCCACGGGCCAGGCGGAAATCCTCGTCATAGCGGTTCCAGAAATCGACGGATTGACCGGCGACGTCTTTCAGCTTGCCCTGCTGGCCCCACGCCGCCCAGTTGCTCGTCGTATCGCCGCCCTCGGACTGATGGCCGGCGGTCGAGACGCCCCAGAGGAACGTCGACGGCACGGGTGCGTCGGCATTTGCGGCCGACAGGCTGCGGGGGAATCCAGCGCTGGGACGGCTGGGGGCCGCCACCTGACAGCCCGACTGCAGCAATACGAGGCCGACGCCCAGAACGGCCGACCAAGTGCGGGACACAACGCCCATTGCCCATCCCCCACTACAATTTAATAATGCCATTTTTGCCGAATCTTAATCTTTGGGTCAAAAATGGCCGCCTCATCGACTAGTATCGGCACCCATCCGGTGGGTCTTGCCTATGGCGAGTCAGCCAGGCAGCCGGCACAGCTGAACGGTCCATTCGGCAAGGGTTACTGTGCGGTCGCCAAACATGAGCTGCAGGTCCAGATCCCCAACATTCCCCAGCAGGACCGCGATCGGCTCAGTGCCGGAGGGTAACCGGTCCAACAACTCGATGTCCGGATGTTCACCGTCATACAAGGGCAAACCCGCCACAAAGGCCGCCACCTGGGTTTGCATGGCCAGTTGCTGTACCGGCGACCGTCGGCCGGTATAGAGGCTCAGCAAGCGCAGGTCTCCTGCGATCGGCGCCAAAACGTAACTCGGGATCGTTCGGGTGGCAGGCCTAACGGTCATGTCCGCCAGCCAACCTCCGACAGGCGGATGCTGAGCAGCGGGCGGGCCATGGGCGATACTCCAAAATGTGTCGGCAGCCGTAGCGGACCGTACGCAAGTCCTGGCGACAGGTCACGTCTGCGTTCGGGTTTGACGGCCAGAGCCGGTACCATGGGCATGAGCAGGACGCGGTGCCGCTACCGGCGCCGCCCACCCCATATGAGGAATCCCGTGACCGACGACGACAGTCTCCTTGAAGACCTGGCCCTGAATGACGACAGCGACAGCGAGGCGTGGACGGTGGAGGCCGACTCTGTCGGCGAACGCCTGGACATCGCCATCACGCAGCGGCTGCCGGGCCTGACCCGGACACGGGTGCAACAACTCGTCGCTGCAGGCCAGGTGACGCTGAACGACAAGCCGACCAAGCCAGGCATCAAACTGCGGGCCGGGGAAACGGTGTCGCTGACGATCCCGCCCCTCCAGGAATTGACGGTCATGGCGGAAAACATCCCGCTGTCCGTGATCTACGAGGATTCCGACCTGCTGGTGATCAACAAGCCCAAGGGCATGGTGGTCCACCCCGCACCGGGTCACCTGCACGGGACCCTGGTCAACGCCCTCCTTTACCATTGCCTGGACCTGTCCGGGATCGGCGGCATGATCCGGCCCGGCATCGTGCATCGGCTGGACAAAGACACGAGCGGCCTGTTGATGGTGGCCAAAAACGATCTGGCTCACCAAAGTCTGGCCGCCCAGATTGCGGCGAAGACGGCGAGACGCATGTACCGCGCCATCGTCGTCGGCTCCATGGAGGAGGACAGCGGCGAGGTCGATGCGCCCATCGGCCGGCATCCGGTGGATCGGCAGCGGATGGCGATCCTCTCGACCGGGCGCCACGCCAAGACGTACTGGCGGGTCCTGGACCGTTTTTCAGGCTATACAGACCTGGCCATCGAGCTGGGCACCGGCCGGACCCATCAGATCCGGGTCCACCTGGCGTCGCTGAAGCGGCCAGTCGTCGGTGACATCCCGTACGGTGGCGGCGTCAAACTGCCTGTCGCCCTGCACGGCCAGGTGCTGCACGCGAGCGAGCTGCGGTTCGTCCACCCGCGCACGCAGGCGGAGATCATCTGCCAGTCGCCGCTGCCGGAGGAATATGAAAAGCTGCTCCGGTATTTGAAGCAAACCCGTCAATAGCGTAGGCTCACCCGGTCAGAAAAAACAGGAATGCCTCGGACTCTCCCAAAGGGAATGTCCGAGGCATTGGTTTTCTGACGTTTGGAGGGGCGAGAGTGGTCTGAATCCGGGACGGGTCCTGTGATCGCGTCCTAGTGGACGCTGAGCAGGTTCCGGCTCGGAGGCAGGCCGCTACCGCCACCATGTCCCATTGCCATGATCTGTGTCCTCGCCTATCCATCCAACT
>JACMPN010000422.1 GCA_014377495.1 Candidatus Sericytochromatia bacterium | reverse complement strand
GCCGCCCTGCTGCGCGCCGTCCGTCACTGCTGGTCGTCGATGTGGTCGGACCGGGTGGCCGTCTATCTGGCCCGCAAAGGGATCGGCCACGAGCACCTCGGCATGGGCGTTGTCGTCCAGCGGCTGGTGGATGCAGAGGTCTCGGGCGTCCTGTTTACGGTCGATCCCACCACCGGCATCGAAGAGCATCTGCGAGCGGAAGCCTGTTTCGGCCTGGGGGAAGCGCTCGTCTCCGGCAGAGTCACGCCCGATCGCTTCCTGATCCACCGGCAGACCGGCAAATCCCTCGAAACGGTCATCGCTAACAAAGAAATCCGCATGGTGCGCCTGGTGGATGGCGGCGTGGCTGAAACGGCCCTGTCCGAGGCGGAAGGCAGTAAGCCAACGCTTTCCGATGACCACCTGTCAGAACTCGCCCGCATCGGCCGGCAGGTACAGGCGTATTACGGCTGTCCCCAGGATATCGAATGGGTCCTGGCAGCCGGCACGATTGCCCTGGTCCAGTCCCGGCCGATCACGACGATCGCGTACAACGGGATCGCAGGCGAATGGACGACGGCCGATTTCAAGGACGGCGGCGTATCCGCCCGGGTCTGCTCGCCGTATATGTGGTCGCTGTACGACTATATCTGGCAGCAATCCATGCCCGGTTACTTCCGGGACATCAAGCTATTGCGCCACCATGAACCCATCCGCTGGGGACGGGTCTTTTATGGTCGGCCCTACTGGAACCTTGGTGAGGTGAAACGCTGCCTGCACAGGGTGCCGGGCTTCAACGAGCGTAACTTCGACCGGGATCTTGGCATCGAGGGGATCTACGAAGGCGACGGCACAGTCATCCCCGTCAATGCCCTGACCATCGCCAAGGCGATCCCCGTCCTCATCGCCCTGACCGGGGACTACAAGCGGCGGATCAAGACCAATCAGGCCTTTTTGGCCGAGTTTGACACGCTCGCCCGACATTACGAGTCCGATCCGGCGACACTGGACAAAGGCGGTCTGTACGCACGTTACAAGCGTTTGGTGGAGACGGATTACTTTCGGACGGAATCGACTTATTTTTACACGATCTACAACACCTCCAACGCCAAACTGGACTTCAAAGTCGAGTTGGACAAGGCCAACAAGCAGATCGACGAGCCCCTGTCTTATCTGAAACTGCTCTCGGGCCTGCAGAACATGCGCCACCTCGATCCAATGCGGGACCTATGGGTGATTGCCAACACCGTGCGTGCCGATGTGGCACTGCGGGCCACCGTCGACAGGACTCACGCCGATGCCCTGGCTGATGCGCTTGCCACGGAGCATGCCGAGTTTTGGTCCGACATGCTCGCCTTCCTGGACAAATACAGCCACCACAGCGTCGCCGAACTCGACATCACCCAACCTCGCTGGAACGAAGACGTGACCTTCGTCATGCAGACATTGAAGGCCTACGTCACCAGCTATGATCCGGATCGGGATCCGGTCGTGATGAGCCAGCGGCAGCACGACGTCTACCAGGCCGAGTATCGGCGGGCCGAGGTCTATTTCTCCCAGAGGGGTATTTGGGGAATCCCGGCGGCCAAGGGCTTCTTTGGCAAACTGGAACTCCTCCGCACCTATTCCTGGTGGCGGGAAGAACTGCGGGACCGCTCCAGCCGCATGTACGCCATGATCCGTCGCGACACCCGGGCCGTGGCCACCCTGTTCGTCCAAGCCGAACTCCTGCAGCAGCCCGAGGACATCTGGTACCTCACCTGGCGGGACATCATCGCCGTGATGGATGGCGCCTTGAGCGGGGCAGGGGCCCAGGCCATGGTCACCAGCCGTCGTGAGGACGGTGACGGTTATCGCCATTTCACCAATCCGAATGAATTGGGCCGCCGCTTTGCTGTGGGCCGTTCCATGGGCCCCACGGTCACGACTGAAGGGGCCCTCGTCGGCACACCGTGCAGCCCGGGTCTCGTCAAAGCCCGTGTCCGCCTGATCCCGACCATCCAGGACGGCGATCGGCTGCGGGCCGGCGAGATCCTCGTCACCCAGTTCACCGATCCCGGCTGGACACCGCTCTTCAACTCGATCGCCGGCGTGATCACCGAGGCGGGCGGCATCCTCTCCCATGCCGCTGTCATCGCCCGTGAATACGGCATCCCGGCCGTCCTGGCGGTTCCAGGCGTAACCGGTGTCCTGCGGGACGGCCAATGGGTCCTCCTGGACGGTCACAGCGGCACGATCATGCCGCTCGACGACGAAGTCGGTGACGATCCCACACCAACGCTGCCGACTGATGGCACGGCGGCGACACGCCCGGCTGCTGTCATCAATCCGGTCGTTTCGTCCGTCGTTGACCCTGCGCCGATCGCAGCGGTTGAACCGCCACCAACCGACGCAGTTACGCCACCCGCGATTGAGGGGGTTGCACCGAGCGTTGCCCCATTCCCTCCCATAGAACCACTGACGCCGGCGCCAGATCCTGCCGGCCAGCCACGGCCGGGGGCCTATCACGACTTTGCCCGACCTGAGCTTGGTCGGGTGATGAAGGCTCTCGGCCTCGACATCACTTATCTCTGGGCAAAAGGCGATGCCATGGCCCACGAAGTCGACGGCAAACGGCATCAGGTGATCGATCTGCTCGGCGGTTATGGGGCGTCGTTGTTCGGCCACCACCACCCGGATCTGGTGGCGGTGGCCCGGTCAGTCTTTGACGAGCGGCTGCCGATCCAGGCGCAGGCCTCGACCCGGGCCTGGGCCGGCGAGTTGGCACAGCAGCTGTCGGAACGTGTCGGGGCCGTCACGGGACGATCCTACGTGGTGACGCTGACGAATTCCGGGGCCGAGGCGATCGAGGCGGCGATGAAACACGCCGAACTGGAGCGTTTTGAGGCGGCGTCCGAATTAACGCGCCGCTGGCGCCGCCGGTCGCGGGTGCTGATCGGGGACGCCGTCCATGAGCAAACCGGGTTCCTGCGCGAGGTGAGCCGGGAGTTGGACCTGCCGACCGGCATGACGCTGGCGGAAGCCTGCGAGGCGATCGGCATCGCCAACGAACGGGCCCGCTGGACAAGGCCGGTGTTTTTGGCGTTGGAGCGGGCCTTTCACGGCAAAACCTCCGGCGCCTCACAAGTTACCTACAACCCGGATTATCGGGAACCCTTCAGCCGCATCGGGGTCCATTGCGAGTTTTTGCCCCCGAACGACCCCCATGCGTGGGACCGGGCTATCGTCCGAGCCACCGTGCGGACCTGGGACGTGCGCAGTGACCAGGGCCGCCTGGTCCTCATCGAAAAGCCCTGGGTCAACGTCTCGGCGATCCTCATCGAACCGATTCAAGGAGAAGGCGGCATCCATCCCCTGGAACCAGCCGATGCCACCCGCATTCGGACGCTCGCCGATACCCACAGCATCCCCGTCATCATCGACGAGATCCAGTCCGGCATGGGTCGGACGGGCGCGTTCCTGGCATCGACCGCCTGCGGCATCCGGGGTGACTATTACACCTTGGCCAAGAGTCTGGGTGGCGGGATCGCCAAAATCGGCGCCGTGATGATCGATCAAGCCCGCTATCGGCCATCCTTCGGCCTCAAACAGACCTCTACTTTTGCCGAAGACGATCTCAGCTGCCGCATCGCCATCGCCGCCCTGGCACTGCACGATCGTGAAAATGTGCCGGCCCGCTGCCAGCGCTTGGGTGATCACCTGATCGGGCGCCTGCAGGCCCTGGTCGCCCGATTCCCCGGGATCCTGCACGACGTCAGGGGTCGGGGCCTGATGATCGGCCTGGAGTTCTGCCCACAGGACCACAACCCGTCCAACGTCATCCGCATGCTGTCGGATCAGGGCTTTCTGGGGTATGCCATCGCCGGCTACATGGTGCATGAAGAGGGCTTCCGGGTCGCACCGACGCTGAGTGCGGCAACGACGATCCGCCTGGAGCCCTCGGCGTTCATCGATCCCGCCCATCTGGACCGTTTTTGTGACGCCATGGCCCGGCTCTGCACCATCCTGGAGCGGGGCAACGCTTACCGGTTCACCCGCTACATCGTCGGTCTGGCCCACCCCGGGGATACGGCTGATGTGGCCGACTTCCGGGAACGGGCCCGCAAGACCCGGCGGGAAGAACCGAGATGCGAAAAGCGGGTGGCCTTCGTCAGTCACCTGATCTCGGCCAAGGACGCCGTACACTGGGATCCGTCCCTGGCCCAACTAGCCAAGGGTGCCGTCGAGCATTATCAGCTGGCCGCCCATCGCATCCTGGGTCCCAGCGTCTACGATCAGGTCCACGTGACGAGCACCCTGGGCGAGACAGTACACCTCAGCGTCTATGGGCTGAACCTGACATCGAAGTCCATCGTGGCGGCCATGCGGGCCCGGGACACGGATTGGATCGTCAAACTCATTGAAGAGGCTGTGAGCCGAGCAAGGGACAACGGCTGTCAGGTCGTCGGACTGGGGGGCTACGCCTCGATCGTCACGGACAATGGCAAGCGCCTGAGTGAGCGGGGCCTGTCGATCACGACCGGGAATTCCCTGACCGTCGGCATGGGGCTGGAGTCCCTGCGTCGGGCAGCAAAGGAACGGGGGATCGCCCTTGAGACGGCGACGTTGGGCGTCGTTGGCGCCACCGGCAACATTGGCAGCGTGTATGCCCGGATGATGGCCGCCGATGTCCACGGCCTGGTGCTGGTCGGACGGGGCGTCTCGGCTCGGCTTGAACAGGTTGCCTGGCAGATCTATGAGGACGCCCTGACCCAGATCGAAGCGGGTGGCTTTGTCCGGGGCGTTGCGGCTGCGATCGTCGGCACGAGCGCCGTGCAGACTGCGTTGGCGCAGGGTCCGGATGGTCGTGGCGATCAGGCAGGCGAAGCACTCGGTCGGGCCCTGATGGCCGAAATGGGGGAAGCTGTCCCGATCCGCATCTCTGAAGAGGCGGACGCCCTGCGCACCTGCCAACTGATCGTGGCGGCAACCAGCAGCCCGACGCCGGTGATTTACCCCAGTCACCTGGGCGACCATCCGACGATCATCTGCGACATCTCCGTCCCGGAGGACGTGGCACCTGAGATGGCGACCGAGCGCCCGGACGTCTGTGTGATCAAAGGCGGGTTGGTCGCCATGCCACACGATCCGGAGTTCCGCATCGGCGGGGTGCCCCTGCCCGACGGTCTCGCTTTTGCCTGTATGGCCGAGACCCTGCTGCTCGGTCTGATGGGCGTGCGGGACAACTTTTCGTATGGACCGGTGGAGCCGGACAAGGTCCGCCAGGTCATGGCCTGGGCCGCGATCAATGGTTTCAATCTGGGTGACGACAAGACCCAGGCGTCCTACTAGCGGACAAATGAGGTACGGTGGGTGATGCAGAGAGCTGATCAATTCCTGGGACAGGGCCAAACCCTCGTCGATCTGCTGCGCCTGCGGGCCACCGGACAGCCGGACCAGGTGGCATACACCTATTTGCTGGATGGTGACACCGAAGAAGCCCACCTGACTTACGGCGAGCTCGATACCCAGGCCCGCCGCATCGCCGCCGAGCTCCAACGTCTGGCCAAGCCGGGCGATCGAGCCCTGTTGCTGTTTCCGCCAGGTCTGGCGTTTGCAGCCGCTTTCTTTGGTTGCCTGTACGCCGGCGTGATCGCCGTGCCGGTCTATCCACCCCATCCGGCCAAGCTCAGCCAGGATCTGACCAAGCTCGTCGCCCTCTCCGGCCGGGCGAAACCGACGATCGTCCTCACAGTCGGCTTCATCGCCGGGTTGGCGGAGGATCTCTTTGCCGAAGCCCCGAGTTTGCAAGCCCTGCATTGGGTCGTCGTCGACGATCTGACGACTGGCGAAGACTCCTGGCTGGCGCCAGACATCACGGCGGAGACCCTGGCGTTTTTGCAGTTCACGTCGGGTTCCACAGCGGCACCCAAGGGCGTGATACTGACCCACGGGAACCTGCTGCACAACGAAGCGATGATCCGGGCCTCGTTCCAACATTCGGCTGAAACGATCGTCGTGGGCTGGTTACCGCTGTATCACGATATGGGGCTGATCGGAAACATGCTCCAACCCATGTATCTGGGTGTGCCCTGTATTCTGATGTCTCCCATCGATTTTCTGCAAAAGCCCTTCCGGTGGCTGCAGGCCATTTCCCGCTACAAGGCAACGACGAGTGGCGCCCCGAACTTCGCCTATGACCTCTGCATCCGTAAGGTGAAGCCCGAGCAACTTGCGACCCTGGACCTGTCCACCTGGACTTTGGCTTACAACGGTGCCGAACCCCTGCGGGCGGAGACGATGCGGCGTTTCGCCGAGGCCTTTGGCCCCAGCGGCTTCAAGCCGGAAGCCTTTTTTCCATGCTATGGCTTGGCCGAAGCGACCCTGATCGTCACGGGCGACGACAAGGCCTCATGGCCGCAAACCCGCTGGGTTAGTGCATCTGCCTTGGAAAGGCACCAGGTGATCGCCGCAGAGCCTGATTCCGCCGAAGCCCGGGAGCTGATGAGCAGCGGCCACGCCTGGCTCGGCCAGCAGGTCGTGATTGTCGATCCTGACACGTCCCGTCGATGCGGGGACGCTACCGTCGGTGAGATCTGGGTGCAAGGGCCGAGTGTGGCCCAAGGGTATTGGGAACAGCCGGAAGAGAGCGAGCGGGCATTCCAGGCCAAATTGGCGGACACGGGCGACGACCCGTTCCTGCGCACGGGAGACCTGGGCTTTTTCGACGGTGACCAGCTCTATGTCACAGGACGCTTGAAAGACCTGATTATCCTGCAGGGTCGGAACCACTACCCCCAGGACATCGAACGGACCATCGAGCAGGCCGTGCCTGGGTTGCGCCCCGGCTGCGTCGCGGCATTCGCAGTGGAGATCGACGGGCAGGAGCGTGTCGTTGTCGTGGCGGAAGTCGACCCGGCAATGGCCGACTCCATCACCGATCTGCCAGGCACCGTGCGTCAGGTGGTCACGGCAGGTCATGATTTACGGGTGCATGAGACCGTCCTCGTGGAGTCACGCTCCATCCCCAAGACGTCCAGTGGCAAGATCCAGCGGCATGCCTGCCGGACCGCCTTCCTTGCCGGTTCCCTGGACCGTATTACACCCTGAATGGTGCCGGCCGCTCTGCCGTTACGGGGCGGTCAGTGGCAAAATAGAGGCGGCGTGGCCAGACCGTCGCCGCCGACAAACTCTCACCGTATGAGGCCAGCCGTTGCAAGCGCCGTCCCCCACTCCCGCAGCCATCAGTGCCTGGATCGTCGACTACTTGGCTGACGCCATGGCCCTGGACCCCCATGAGGTTGATGTTGACACGGCATTTGACCGGCTTGGCCTGGACTCGGTGACGGCGATCGGGATGACCGGGGCATTGGACGAGTGGCTGGGCCATCGGATCGACCCAAACATCGTCTATCAGCATCCGACAGTCACACGACTTGCCACTCACCTGGCCTCGGTGACTTAAGAGACTATCTCAATCAACGATCGGTCGCCTGGCACCGCACGGCTGCGCCAGGACTGCGTTACAGTTTCTCACCGGACTACCCCGTACGCTTCGTCACTGTGCCTTGCCTGGCATTGCCCTAAGGCGCCAGGCTCGGTCTCGTTGATTGAGAGAGTCTCTAAGACCGTCACCCGATATGGCTGGCCCCAATTACCCGGTCATTTTTGACAGGCTTTGTCTGAGAGTGGCTCAGCAGGCCGACAGCCTCCGACGATTTCCGGTAGGCTGAACGCTGGTGCCCGATTGGGCGCATTCGTATGGCAATGGCGGACGGCAATGGGTTTAAGAATTAGCGGCGGGACGGCCCGTGGTCGGGAAATCCTCGCCCGCAAAGGCCCCGATACACGGCCAACCTCGGCCAAATCCCGGTCCGGACTGTTCGACATCCTCCGGCCCCGGATGGCAGGCAGTCGCTGGCTCGATCTCTATGCCGGCAACGGCACGATCGGCCTGGAAGCTTTGAGTCGGGGTGCCGACTACGTCGTGTTTGCCGAACGTCACCGGGACGCCTGCCGGATGATCACGACGAACGTTGCCAAGCTCGGCTTTGGGGAGCAGACATTCCTATGGTGCGGCGAAGTCCTCAAGCTGCTCTCGCAATACCAGGCCGAACCCTTCGACATTGCGTTTTTCGATCCGCCCTGGGGCACCGACAATTACCGGGATACCCTGCGCTGGCTCACGGAGCGGAACCTGGTGCGGCCTGACGGGCTGATCATCGCCGAGCACCGCAAGGAGGATCTGCCGCAGGCCGTCGTGGGCGATTGGCAGCGGATTCGCACGGCGGATTACGGCGACACGCATTCCAGTTTTTACCCCATTCAGGGCGACCATACGGCCGTCCCCGACGATGAGGCCGAGCCGCAAGACGGTGAGGCCGAGCCGGAACAGGACTAGCCAAGGGCCTTCGGCCAATGACCGGATGTCCCGGGCGGCACATGCAGGCTAGGGCTTGGACGCACGGGCATGACGGATGAACGGGCCCTGGACGGGTTCGCCTGTGGTGACGAACTGGCCACAGGCCTTGTAGCCCCGGCACTGGGAGAGCACTTCCAGCTCACGAAATCCATCCGGCTTAGTCGACACCTGGAAGTGCAGATGGGCCGTCATTGAAACGCCCGCCAGTAAATCCTGCACCCACATCTCAGTCCGTCTCCCGATTTCAGAGGCGGTTATCGCTGGACCAATGGCTCGGCTGACGGTAACGACCCCATGGCGTTTTGCCTGACCGCCGGACGCAGGTTTCAGGGTATCAGAGCGACTTCTTTGCCGACCCGTTCGATGATGGCCAGGGCCTGATCCAATTGGGCCCGTGTATGGGTCGCCATGATACTCAAGCGCAGTCGCTGCTTGTCTGGCGGGACGGCCGGGGCTTCGATCGCATTGCAAAAGAGCCCTTCTTCGTGCAACCGCCGGGCCAAGGTACGCAGATCGACGGACTCCGGCACGATGATCGGTAAAATCGCCGACTCGTAGTGGATGTCCAGCCCGATGCGCCGCAGGCCGGCAGCGACATAGGTCGCATTTTCGTGCAGGCGGACCTGTCTCCAGGGCTCGTCCCGCATGACGTCGAGGCCCGCCACCACGGTGGCGATGACGGTATGGGGCAGGGACGCTGAGAACATGTAGGTCCGGGAGAAGAACCGCAGGTAGTCGATCAGGGCCTGACTACCGGCGATGAAGCCGCCGACCGTCCCAAAGGTCTTGCTGAACGTGCCCATGGCCAGGTCGACGGCCCCGTGCGCCAGGCCCAGATGATTGGCCGTGCCGGCCCCGAGATGCCCCATGACGCCCGTCCCGTGGGCATCATCGACGTTCAGCCAAGCACCGTGGGCTGTGCAGAGCGCCCGGATCTCCGGCAACGGGGCCAGATCGCCGTCCATGGAGTAAACGCCTTCGACCGAGACGACGATATTCGCCAGCGGCGCCCGCTCTCGCGTGGCTTTCAGGATCGCCGCCAACTGGGCCATGTCGTTGTGGGCAAAGAACTGCGATTTGCAGCGGGCCAGCTTGAGGGCATCAAACAGGCTGGCATGGCTGTATTCGTCGTAAATCAGGATGTCTTGAGGGCGCATCAGCGCCGTCACCCAACCGACGTTGGTCAGGAACCCTGAGGAATAGATCAGAGCGTCTTCGGCCCCCTTGAGCGCAGCCAGCCGTGCTTCCAGCTGCCGGTGCAGTTGGGTGGTGCCGTTGAGCAACGGGGGGCCGCCGCAGCCGACGCCGTAGGTATCGATGCAGTCTTTGACGGCCTGCTTGATCGCCGGATGGTTCGCAAAACCCAGATAGTTGTTCGATCCCAGCATGAGCATGTCTCGGGTTGCGCCCGTCTGCCGGTCCCGGATCGTCACGGTCGCATCGGCCGGGCCAAGGATTTCCCGCATGTAGAGGGCGGCACCGTCCTCGGCCAATTGCCGGTACGTCTGTGAAAACGCCTCGACCTGCTCGTGGAACCCCTGATTGGGCAAGGGCAGGAAATCACGCAGGGAAAAGTTTTCGCTGTGGGTGGCGGGTTGGGCGTTGGGCTCGATCACGGGCAGGCTTCCCTTCAGCCACACTGTAACACCTGACTGTAGCTGGTTATGGGCTGCCGGCCTGATCCAGCGACAGTCACGGACCGCCGGATCGGGTTATGCTAAACGAGAACCGGGGTACAACGTGATTGCCGACGCAGGCATGGGCTATTACTCAGCCCCTTGGCGTCATAGCGCCATGTCATGCTGATCGACCGAGGACATGAACACATACCACGCTGATGCTTGGCGCCAACACGGTGGCTCATACGGCGCCGTCCTGAAAACCAAGGCCGACCTCCACCCGGACCGTGTGTTCATCCACCTCCTCGAGGACGGGTTGCACGACGTCCCGATCACGTATGGCGACATGGATCACGGGGCCACCCGGGTCGCTGCCGCCCTGCACAGCCGGGGCGTGCGCCGGGGAGACCGGGTTCTCGTCGTCTTGCCCACGGGCCGGGATTTCCTGGAGCTCTTTTTCGGGATCATCATGGCCGGCGCCGTGGTCGTGCCCTGCTACCCGCCGTTGCGCTCCAAAGGGATCACCGACTACCAGGAGCGGCTGGCGAAGCTGATGCGCATCGCCGATCCGGCCCTGATCGTCACGTTCCCCAAAGCGCGCATCGTCGTCGAAGCGGCCGCCTTCAAAGCAGGGCTCGCCTGTCAGACCGTCGAACCTGGCGCCCTGCAGGCCGATCTGACCGGCTGGCAGATGCCGGAAGTCCACGGGGACGATCTGGCCCTCGTCCAGTTTTCGTCAGGCAGCACCGGCACGCCCCGGGGCGTCATGCTCACCCACCGCAATTTGTTGGAAAACGTCCTCAGCGTTATGTCCACGATCGGTCCCAGCGAGCACGAGATCGGCTGCTCCTGGCTGCCGCTCTACCACGACATGGGGCTCATCGGCGGCCTGCTGATGCCCCTGTGCTGTAGCGGGACGATGGTCCTGCTGTCGCCGCAGAGTTTCCTCTTCGACCCCAAACGCTGGCTATGGGCGATCCACAACTACCGGGCGACCATTTCGACGGCCCCGAACTTCGCCTATCAGATGTTGGCGACACGCTTGTCGGACGTGGAGCTGGCAGGCCTGGACCTGAGCTGCTGGCGCCTGGCCCTGAGCGGCGCCGAGCCGGTCGTCCCCGGCACCCTGGCGGCGTTCCATGCCCGGTTTGCCCCTTATGGTTTCCGCCAAGAGGCATTGACCCCCGTTTACGGCTTGGCCGAAGTCGCCTTGGCAGCGGTGTTTCCGATTTTGGATCGGGGCCCTCGGTACGACGCCATCGATCCAGCCGCCTTGGCCGCTGATGGACTGGCCGTGCCCTTTGTGGCGAGCGAGGCCGCACCAGACAAGACGGCGACGCTGCTGGCATCCGTCGGTCAGGCACTGCCGGGCTTTTCGGTGCGCATCGTCGGTCCTGGAAGCCAGGTGCTGGCAGAACGCCACGTGGGCGAGATCCAACTGCAGGGGCCATCCGTCATGCGGGGGTACCTGAAAAACCCCGAAGCGACCGCCAAAGCCTTCGATGAGGCCTGGCTACGCACGGGCGACTTGGGTTATGTGGCGGACGGTGAGCTGTACATCGTCGGCCGCATCAAGGACGTGATCATCAAGGGCGGCAAAAAGTACGTCCCGCAGGATCTGGAACTGGTCGCCGAGCAGATCGGCGGCGTACGCAAAGGCTGTGTCGTCGCTTTTGGGGTACCCGACCCGGAAACCGGGACCGAAGCAGTGGTCGTCGTGGCGGAGACCCGTCAGCCGGCAGAGGAGCATGAGGCGATGGCCAAGCTGATCGCCAATGCCGTCCACCTGGCGTTGGGCATGCACCCGGATCACGTTCGGCTCGTGGCCCCCGGGACGATCCCCAAGACCTCGAGTGGCAAGCTGCAACGCAGCCGCAGCCGTGAATTCTGGCTGACCGGCAATTGGCAGGCGCCTGCAGAGCCGACCTTGCTGAACAAGACGAAATTGGTGGGCCAGGCACTTGTGCAGCGGTTCATCAAGGTGAACGACCGCACCCGGACGTCGGAACATGTCTGAGATCGATTGGACTGAAGACGGCATCGTCACCTGCCTGACCAAAGCGTTGCAGCCGCTCGGGCTCGCCGCCGAGGCGATGCGGCCGGAGCTGTCGTTGTCGGATGATCTGGGGCTCGATTCCTTTCAGATGATGCAGGTGGCCCGACAGTTGGAAACGGCCTATGCCTTCCGGTTTTCACTGGCCGACTGGGCATTGGCCGAAGAGGATCGGGACGATCAGGCTTACACGATCGGCTCGTTGAAAGCGTTCATCCTGGCCCACGTGCCGGTCACGCCGTAAGCCCAGCCTGGTTGAATCGGCGGCAGAACCGGCCCGCAGGGCGCAGGTTGATTGATAGACTGAGTCGGCGGCGAAAAACGGATGACGGAAGAGGACAAAGCGATGGCTGTTGCAGTGTTGCCGAGGCTGAATGGAACGTTATCCAAGCTGGCCAAGCAAGGCGAGTCTGCGGCGGCCAAGGCCGTCGACCTACCGCCAGGCGTGGATGAGATCCCCGAGTCCCAGCGGCCGGCCTGGCGGCGGATCCTGATTGGAGCGATCCACGGCGAAGGCTTGGAGCAATGGGCGATCGGCCCGATGTTGGACGGATTGGTCCATGTCGGTCTGGACGACGAGTCGGTGCGGCGTTTCTTCAAGACGCAGGGCGACGATGAGTTGCGGCACCGTGACCTGTTCACAGCCTATCTGCATCGCCACTACAAGGCGACCGATGGCGCCCCCAAGCTCGCCCACCGCATCCTTTACGACGGCATCCTCAAGCCTCTGGCCCGGACCGGCGCCCGCAAGCCGTTACGGGTCCTGTTGCCCCTGCTCACCTTTGAACGGGCTGCCGGCACCCTGTATATGAACCGGCTGATCCAGTGCACTGCCGGCAAACGCATGCCCGTCATGAACAAGCTGCTGCGGTCCATCCGGCAGGACGAGGCCCGCCACGTCGCCGGGGTCGGGATGACCTGCCGGGCCCTGATCGAGCGTCAGCCACCCAAGCCGGGCGAGCGGGCGTTGCTGATCGGCATCGTCAAGCTCGTCATCGCCGACATGGACCGGAAAGCCTGGTGGAAACCCGGCCTGCAGCGGCACATGGAGTCGATCGGCCTCGACGTCAATGCCATGAACAAGGACAACGCCACGGTCTTTGCCGAATTGCTCCGCATCATCCACGGGCAGGACTAAGCGATGACCATCGACACCCTGATGTTCGACTTGGACGGCACGCTGGTCGATCAATTCCATCCCGGGTCCTCGCCGCAGTTTGCCCTGTTGCTGATGCGGCGATTTCGGGGCCTGACGGCGCCGGCGGTGACCTTACGGGCTGCCCTCGGAGCCACCCGGCTGATGAAGCGCCACACCTCGGACCGGACGAACTTTGAAGTCGTCATCACCGAGTTTGCCCGCCGCACCGGCATCCCTTACGACGAAGTGGCCAAGCGGTTTCTCGCTTTTTCGCAGCACGACTTTCCGGCGATGAAGTGGCGGTTCCGCCCCATTCCGGGCGCCCGGGAGGCGATCCTGCTGGGCAAGGAACTGGGTTTCCGCATGGTCCTGGCCACCAATCCGGCCGTGCCGCTGTCGATGATTCAGCACCGGGTAAACTGGGCGGGTTTGGGCGACATCAGTTGGGACGTCATCACCCACCAGCAGATCATGCGCCGACTGAAGCCGTCGGTGGATTACTACAGGCATTTGCTGGAACTGGTCGATCGTCCGGCGGAGCAGTGCCTGATGGTCGGTAACGACTATCAGATGGATACGCCGGCGATGTCGCTGGGGATCAAGACGTTTCTCGTTGATCGACCGATGAATCGGAAGCAGGGTCGGGTGCGCAGCGTGACCATGCCTGATTGGCTGGGCACGTACGCCGATCTGGCGACGCTCATCCGGCAACTGGGTCAGGAACTCGCCACTGCACCGCAGAGCGTGTAATCCGGCCCCAATCGCCCGTTCGATGCCTGACTGTCAGCCTTCGGATGGCTCCATCTGGGAGGCGGGCTCGTGCAATTGTACGGGCGGCTGTTTCTTGCGAAAGCGCATGTTCAGAAGTTCGACGCCGACGGCAAAGGCCATCGAAAAGTAGATGTACCCCTTGCTGACGTGCTGCCCCATGCCTTCGGCGATGAGGACGACACCGATCAAGACCAGGAAGCTCAGGGCCAGGATCTTCAGCGTGGGATGCGTGTGGACGAGCCGGCTGATCGGTGCCGCCGCCCAAAGCATGACCACCACCGCCAGGACGACGGCGACCACCATGATGATGATCTCGTCGGCCATGCCGACGGCCGTGATCACGGAGTCCAGCGAAAAGACGACGTCTAGGAGCAGGATCTGCCCCAGGATGGCCCCGAATGCCGTCTTGCCCGTGGCCTTGTCCCCACCGGGGAGATCGTTCAACCCTTCCAGTTTTTCATGGATTTCGGTTGTGGCTTTGTAGAGCAGGAACAGCCCACCACCCAGCAGGATAAAATGCCGACCCGTGAACGTGTGTCCGAACAGGGTCAGCAATGGCTGGGTCAGGCTCATCACCCAGGTGATGGCGAACAACAGTCCGATGCGGGCGCCTAAGGCCAGGCCAAGGCCCAGTTGGCGGGCTTTGGCCTGCTGCTCTTTGGGCAGCCGCTCGCAAAGGATTGAGATAAACAGCACATTGTCGATACCGAGGACGATTTCCATGACGGTCAGGGTGAGCAAGCTCAGCCACGCATCCGGGCTGGTCAAAAGTGCCATCATCGTCGGGGGACCTCTCTGCTGCTGATCCGACATCGGTGGCTCCCACAGGCACAGGTGACTGGGGGAATCCGCCGGGGGTTAGGGAAACGGTCTACTGCTGATGAGCGGCAAAAAGCCGCCAGGCGTCGCCACGCCGGGGCCGGGCAAAGGTCCTGGCTTCGTTGAATGCGGTCGGCATGGTGGCCGAACCTTCCGTGATCTGGCCGTTGCGTTCCACATCGTCGATCAATCGGGCCTGGATCCGGGCCGTCATGAATTCGTCGGCAGCATCCTGCCAAGCCTCTGTCGTTTCGAAGGACCTTACCACACTGTTCTTAATGTCGTTACGTTCCTGTCGCTTGGCCAGGTCGTCGCGGTCACTGCTGAAGGTAGTGTCGAGGTCGCTGCTGACTAAGAGACTATCTCAATCAACGAGACCGAGCCTGGCGCCGTAGGACACTGCCAGGCAAGGCACAGTGACGACGCGTACGGGTAGTCCGGTGAGAAGCTGTAACGCAGTCCTGGCGCAGCCGTGCGGTGCCAGGCGACCGGTCGTTGATTGAGATAGTCTCTAAGGGCTTATTGGCGAACAAGCAGCAAGGTTCGACGAGGGCTCGTCTGACCAAGTTGTTCTCAGACGACCCG
>JACMPN010000421.1 GCA_014377495.1 Candidatus Sericytochromatia bacterium | reverse complement strand
TGCTGCAGCACGTAGCTGGCCGCATCGCGCCGGCCCGTCTCGGGCCCCGCGTAGGCCACCAGCGAAAAACCGAAGGCCCGCTGGTAGTAGAAGGCCGCCTGTTTGGCATTGCCCACGTAAAATTCCACGAAATCCGTGCCGGTCATCTCGACCTGACTGCGGGCCTGTCCTGCGTCGGCGAGTGGCATCGAGGTCATACAGCAACTCCTGCACCTGGCAATGTCCGAAACGCCTGTCGGCGCAGGGGAACCCTACCGCGCACACCCGCTCAAAGCAAGCTGCGGCGCACCCTGGCGCACGGCCGCCGTCGTCCCGCCGCCCGAACCGGGAGCAAGTCTCCTGAAATAATGACGAAATATTACGACTTTAGGCGCAAAATCCGGTAAAAACCGCGTCCCCGGCGTTAGGAAGCCATTGTTTGATGGCAATGTGGATTTAGTTAGTGTGTCTGTGCCGACAGGTGACCGCCTCATGAAACAGAAGATCGTCGCCGTGGATGATAGCCACATCGTCCTGGACTGGGTCACGTCCTCCCTGCAGACCCACAACATTGAAGTGGTCGGACACGACAGTCCCTTCGGGGTTTTGCGGCTGGCTTCCGAAGCCAAACCGGACATGCTTTTGCTGGATGTGAATATGCCCGGGCTAAACGGCAAGGCCGTGTGCGAAATCATCAAGTAACGCATCCCCGGCATGAAGGTGATTTTCTACTCGTCAGCCTCCAAAGCCTCGTTGGAGACCCTGGTGGTCGAAGCCAAGGCGGACGGCTTTATCGAAAAGGCCCACGATCCCGATGCGTTCGTCCGTGACGTGAAGCGCTTTCTCTGACATCGGTAGGCGGACTACTGGCGCAACCAAGCGGCGTCCTTCCCCTTAATCCCCCGGTAGCCTGCGTCTGGGCCTGTGGCCATTCTCTCCGCCGTGTGGCAGGATACCCGGGATCAGCGGGGAATCACCGGCATGCGCCAAGAACCCGATCCGGCCCGTGACAGTGGCCAAACCGCCTGGGAGACCATGCGCCAGATCCGGCTGCGCCCCCGGCCGGAGACCCTTTTCGTCAGCCAGGGACGCACAGTGCTGGCCTGCGGCCGGGACGGCTTCATCGCCCCGGGGACGGATCAGGGCCTCTACGCCTACCAGACCAAGCTGATCAACTGCTGGCGGTACAGCCTGGACGGCCGGACACCCCTGACGTCCGTGGTCACCAATGTCACCCAGGACCACTGCCTCGGCTACTACATCGTGACGCCGGAGGGCATGCAAGACACGGGCCTGGAAGAGGACAATCCTGCCCAGCAGACAGTGGAGCTACGCCTGAGCCGGCGGATCGACGGCGGGATGCACGAAGACGTCGACCTGACGAACTACACGCAGGTCCCCGTCACCACCTGTCTCCAACTGGCCATCGGCGCCGACGAAGGCTGGCGGAACCTGCCCGGTGCCATCTCCCAGGGTCCTGCCTGGGAAGCGACGGTTGGCGGTGGCACCCTGGCGTTCGCCTATCAGGCCACACATTGTGACCATACGGGGACATCGGTCCGCATCAGCGACGGCTTCCGACTGCGTGTGACCCATGCTGACAGCCCACCGGACCACGAAGACGGACTACTCTCCTTTGCCGTGGTGTTGCCCCCACACGGGCACTGGCATGCATGCCTGGAACTGTCGCTCTCGATCGATGACCACGAGCTCGCCCCGGCGGTCGGCTGTGAACACCCGCCCACGCTGGCCCGGCGGGATCAAACCGCCTATCAGCACGCTGCTACCCACTTTTCAGCCCCCGGCACGATGACCCTGACCCCTGTCGTCATTAAAGCCCTGGCCCAGGCCCGACATGATCTGGCCGCCTTGCGGCTGGCGGATCTGACCGAGGGCCCCCATGCCTGGACGGTGGCAGCCGGCCTACCGATGTACGTCGCCCTGTTCGGTCGGGATACGTTGACGAGCGCCTGGCAGGCCGGTCTGCTGACGCCGGACCTGATGCGGGGAACGATCCCGGCGATCGTCGACTGGCAGGGCCGCCGGACGAACGACTGGCTGGATGAGGCTCCGGGCCGGCTGATCCACGAGATCCAAACCAACCGGGAAGCCCGTTTGCACCTGACTCCCCGGTATCGGTACTACGGCTCGATCACCACGTCGGCCTTTTTTCCGGTCGTCGTTTCGGAGTTCTGGCACTGGACGGGTGACAAAGGGGCGGTCGGCCCCATGGTCGATGCCGCACTGAAGGGCCTTCGCTGGCTCGACCAGGTTTGTCGCAGTCCCCGGGACGGCTTCTACTACTACCAGACCCGTTCACCCTTGGGAAACCGCCACCAGGGCTGGAAGGATTCAGCCGATGCGATCGTCGATGCTGCCGGCGGCCAAGTGGTCCCGCCGATCGCCACGAGCGAGGAACAGGGGTTTGTCTACCTGGCCAAGCTCCACTTGGCCGAAGTGTTGTGGTGGCTCGGCGACAAGGATCCCGCCAAGCGGCTTTACCGAGAGGCACGGGAGTTAAAAAAACGCTTCAATGAGGCGTTCTGGTTGCCGGATGACGGCTATTTTGCCATGGCCCTGGATGCGCATGGCCGCCCCGTCCGTTCCGTCGGCTCGAACGCCGGACACTGCCTGGCCACGGCGATCGCCGACAGCGATCTGGTCGCCCCGGTTGCCGACCGGCTGATGGCGGACGATATGTTCTCCGGATGGGGCGTCCGCACGCTGTCCAGCCGCCATCCGGCGTTCAACCCCTACAGCTATCACCGGGGTGCGGTCTGGCCGGTCGAGCAGGGCACTTTCGCCTTGCCCTTCATGCGATACGGCCTGATCGATCACCTGCATCGGCTGACGAAAGCCCAATATGAAGCCGCCAGCCTCTTTGAGAACCTCCGGCTCCCCGAACTCTTCAGCGGCCATGCCCGCAGCGAGCGCCATCCCTTTCCGGCGTTGTATCCACAGGCAAACTGGCCGCAAGCCTGGTCATCATCAGCGCTGTTCTGTCTCCTGCAGGCCCTTCTGGGCCTCTATCCCTATGCGCCGCTGCAGGTCCTGATGGTGGATCCCCACCTGCCGGACTGGCTGCCGGAGATCACCCTGCACCATTTGCAGGTCGGCAAAAGTCGGGTCTCGCTCCAGTTCCAACGCCAACCCAAGGGCCACACGACAGTCCGGATCATTGATCAGCAAGGCCCGTCCCTACGGGTTATACGCCAGGCGAGTCCCTGGTCTCAGACGGCAACCTGGCCGAAACGGCTCGGCGACCTGCTCGACGGCGTGGCGTAAATGTCGCATGGCCCGCCGATTCAGTGAATCAGCGGGCCATGCGGGTGACGCTACGGGTTAGCGGGCGGGACGCTTGGTCGGACGGGCCGAACCGCCGGGACGGGTAATCCCGTTGCGACCACGCTGGGGGGTGTTGCTGTAAGGCATCGGGCCGGCATTGGAGACGGCTTCGACCCGCATATCGGCCTCGATCTGGCTGGCGCCCATCTGCTTGAGGAACGCACTGGCGGCCGTCGCCTCCACTTCGAAGAAGGTCTCTTCAGTGAGGATGCGGATGGCACCGATCTGCTTGCCGGTGATCCCACCGGAGGTGCACATCAGGTTAACCAGTTTGCCGGGGTGCAGGTGGTCCCGATGACCCATGTTCACCCGGAAGCGGGCATACTCGCCCAAACCGCCGCCGGCACCACCGGGACCACCAGGACCAGCAAAAGCACCACGGGACGGGTCGTCACCGGACGCCGTGACCCGACGTCCACGTGGCGCAGCGGGAGAGGAGAAACCGGAGTCGGTCTTCCAGTCACGGCTGATGGCAGCCTCGAGGTCATAGGTGGCGCCATTTTCCTGGCTGAGACGGGCGGAGAGCAGACCGGCGATGATCGACTGGGGATCCTGCTTGGCGATGAGCTCACCGGCCAAGGCCGTCGCTTCATCGGAGATCTCGGTCTCGGCCAACAGGGTGGTGATGGATTCCCGCATGCGCAGGAGGTCCGCCGTATGGATCGCTTCGGGGGTCGGCGTGTCACGCCAGTCGGCCTTGATCCGGCCCTCGTCGAGCATCCGGCGGAACGAACGCACCTGGTTGGGGGCGCAGAGGCTGAAGCACATGCCCTTCTGGCCGGCACGACCCGTACGGCCGCTGCGGTGGATGTAGGCATCGAGATTGAAAGGCAAATCGACGTTGATGACATGTGCCACGCCGGGAACGTCGATACCGCGGGCGGCGACTTCGGTGGCGACGAGCATGTTCAGCTTGCCGTAACGGAAAGCTGCGAGGACCCGGTTGCGTTCACGCTGGTCCAGATCGCCATGCAGGTAGCCGGAGGAAAAGCCTTCCGCCGTCAGGCGCCGGCAGATTTCTTCGGTCTCAGCCTTGGTCCGGCAGAACAACATGGCCCGGTCGCTCCAGGTGAGGCGCAGGACGTTGACCAGCGCTTCGACCTTGTTGGCCCGGGGCACCCGGAAGGCAACGTGCTCGATGTCGGCATGCTGGACGCCCGTGGAGTCCACGGTGATCGTCTCGGCCTGACGCATGTAGCGCTTGGCGATGGCCCGCATCTCGGGAGGCATGGTGGCGCTGAACAGCAGGGTCCGGCGGCCTTCGGGTAGTTTGTCGAGGATCGCTTCGAGGTCGTCCTTGAAGCCGAGGTCGAGCATCTGATCGCCTTCGTCGAGGACGACGGTGTTCAGGCGCTCCGTGGTCAGCGTGCCACGGTTGAGATGGTCCACGATCCGGCCCGGGGTCCCGACAATGAGGTGGGCTCCGGCCCGCAGGCCACGCAGCTGGGCAACCATATCAGCCCCGCCGGTCAGGGTCTCGGTCTTGAGGCCCAGGGCGATCGCCAAAGGACGGAGGGCGTGGCACACCTGGGTGGCCAACTCACGGGTCGGGGCAATGATCAGGACCTGCGGGGTCTGGTCGGCGACATTGATCTGGCTGAGGAAGCTGAGGCCGAAGGCCAACGTCTTGCCGGAGCCGGTGCGGGCCTGGACGATCAGGTCGCCCTGGGGGTTCTTGGCGCGCAGGACGGAGACTTGCACGGGGGTCGGGGCGAGGATCTGACCTTTGGCCAGGCTGGCGACGATCTCCGGCGCAACGCCGAGTTCTTCAAAGGACGGAATAGCGGTATCTGACATAGTGTGGGGTACTTTCTGCTCCTGAAGGGGAGCGGACGCCGTCCATACGGAAGACATCCATGACATCGGCGACATGTATCAAGCTCGTCTCACCGCAAGTCGCTAACGGTATGACGCATACAGACGCCGGTGGCAGGCGCCTCGAAACGTTGGGCGGCCTAGGCCGTACCCCCACCTCACCTCTCCGTGTCCGGGAGAGGGTTCTCAGGTCCGTGTCGCAAACACGGCACCCGTGCCTCGTGTGCATTTCGGCCGTGCCGCACCGAGGGTCGGTGCACATGGCCAAAATCAGGTAGCAAAACCACCTTACGAGGTCTGGCCTACTGGCCGCAAGCAAGAGCTAGACGGTGTTCGGCATGGGCGATCGGCCACTATGACCTACCGCCACCAAAGAAGAAGCCCCTGGAGGCTTACGCTTCCAGGGGCTTCAAAGTTAATCCCGGCGATGGGCTATCTTCCCAGGCGGTTACCCACCAAGTATTGTCGCTGCTGATACGTTTCACGGCCGTGTTCGGAATGGGAACGGGTGGGACCATATCGCCTAATCACCGAGAAATCCAACGGACCCGAGATCTGCACGCAGACCTCGGAAGAAGTGGCCTGACGGCCGGCTTCCCCTATTAGGGCCCTGACAACTGCATATGAGAGACTTCACAAACACGGTGTTTTAGGTGGTTAAACCCTCGACCGATTAGTACGGCTCGGCTGCGGCCATTACTGACCTTCCACCTGCCGCCTATCAACCACCTTATCTTGGTGGGGTCTTACTCCGTTGACCGGATGGGAG
>JACMPN010000420.1 GCA_014377495.1 Candidatus Sericytochromatia bacterium | reverse complement strand
GGGGGGGGGCCTCCCGGCTTTGGGGGGTGGGCGGGTACGCATTGCTTTGGCGGTGCACTCTGCCGGGGCAAGATTATATCTCCTGCCGCCGCTCCGGGTCAGAGGTCGTCGATGTCGGCTTGGGAGAGCACGATCGGGACCCGCGTCGTTGTCGGCGGGGACGGCGGCACGTCGTCGTCCCCGTCATCGGCTAAGGGGTCCGCAACCGGCGACGGGTCGAGATTCAGTCGCGCCATCAGGGCCTCTTCGTCCAGGACGGGGGCCGAAAGGCTGCCCTTTTGAAACCGGGTGTAGGTGCTGTTCTTGGCGGCAAACCCCACCTCGACCCTGGCCGTGACCCCCACGTCGACTCCGGCCCTGGCTCCTGCCTGGCCGCCTGAGTTCCGGGTTTCCCCGATTTCCCCCTCGCCGAAGTCCGGCTGAAATCCGCCACTTGGCGCTTCGGCGAAAGGCAGCTTGATCGTGACGATCGTGCCATACAGCGCCGTGGCGCTCGCCTCCAGGTCGAGGCCGCCCACCTCGCCGCCGACCTTGACTTGCAATGCGGTGTCGTCCCGGTCTCTGAGCCGGGAACCCTGCTCGCCCACCGCCGACAACGCCGTATGGACGAAGTCGCGGATCGCCGCCACCGCTACCGGACCCACGTCGAAGCTGCCCGGCACATCAGCGTTGGCCGATTCCATCAACTCGACGAGGCGGCCGGTTTCCTTGTCTGCCAGGATGCCGATCGAGCTGAAGTTCGTCTGCAGGGCCGCGATCTTGCTTGAGTCCAGTTTCAGGGAAAATTCCGCCTTCTTCGCCCCTGCCTCACCCGGCGTGTGGCTGGCGACATCCAGTACCTCGAGGCCGACCTGTGAGGCCGTCCGCGTCTCCGAGACGACCCCCAGTGTCAGCACTTTCATGGCCGTCGCGTCCAGCCCGGCGCCCGTCTTGCGGCTCGCCATCTCGTAGGTGCGCTTCGTGATGGTGGCGTCGGGACCGCTCATCCGGCTGGTCGTCATCGAGACGTTCTTGTCCACGCGGGCCGTGAAGGCCCGTTGGATCCTGCCAAAGAGTCCCGTGACGGCCGTTGACTTCTGGTCGCCCCTGACCGTCATTGTCACGGTCTTGTTCGATCCCGACATTGCGGCCGAGTGATCCTGCACCAGGTGGCGGACGCCGGAGAGATCCGTCGAGGCACCGTTGTGGTAGGCGGAGATCGCACCGGCCGCCGCTGCCGGCGAATCGCAGAGGAACATCTGGGCATGCATGCCCACACTGCGGCTCGCCCCCGCCACGTTGGTCATGAGTCCACCCATCCCGGTCTGCCCCGCCGACACCCCGACGTCGGCGCGCGTCTGGATGGTCACCAGGAAGGATGTCCCCTGACACTCCACGGATACCGCTGTGGCCGCCTTCATCGACCCCGACAGATTGCCTTCCACCGCTTTCAGGATGATCCCGAGACTCGCCCCGAGACTCACCTCGCCCTCGAAAGACATGGAGCCGCCGTCACGCAACGTCGACAGGTTGGTCGCCAGCGCCTGTTCCTTGCCGGTCTGGGCCAGAGACTGTGAGACGAACGCTGTGGCTTTGGCCCGGAAACCGGGACCGGGTTGCACGGCCGCCTGGGTGCGGGTCGTCTGGACGGCCGACACCGTTACCTGGGCTGGCGGGGTTCCACCGCCCTTCACCCATTGCTTGAGGAAGCCCAGGGCGCTCGGCGCCGGCGAGGCCTGCCGCAGGGCGTCGCCCGAGCGCTGGGCCGTATTGCCACTGGTCAGGGTCGGCGCAGTTGGGACCGGCGGTGTCCCGTCGCCACCGGGTCCCACGGCATTGGCACGGCTACGGCCGGTCGGAGCGGTCGCCTCCTGTGGCCGCACCAAATCCGCCTTGAAGGCGGCCATTGCACCTAAATCCATGGGGTGTCCTATCACGATCAATGTTGCTTCGAGTTTAGTCGGTTGCCACCGGTCGGCCTATGATCTGCAGCACAGGGGATCGGCTGCTGCAACGTGCTGAGACCGCCCCGCCCCGGATCCGGGGCGGGGCGGGCGGCGTGAAGCGAGGCTCCTTATGCTGCCGGGCGTTTGAGTTCAGCGATGGGCGGGGCCGTCCGCAGGGTGATGATCTGGGAGGCCATCAGGTGGTTGGGAACAGCCATCAGGCCCTGCTCGGTACGCACATAGGTGGCGCCGAAACCGACCTTTTCGACCCGTCCTTCCACGCCGGTCGTCTGGATGAGGTCGCCGGGGTGGATGTTGGCCGACAGCTCCCGGCCGGCGGCGATGTCGG
>JACMPN010000419.1 GCA_014377495.1 Candidatus Sericytochromatia bacterium | reverse complement strand
TTTGCAACCCTGTGCCTGTTCAGGGCCACCAAGAGCGAGGCCATGGCCCGTGCCCCATGGCCCGTGCCCCATGACCCGGGTTCCGTACGATCCCGGATCCCGTTTCGCCGCCACACACTGCCATGCCGCTCTTCGCTTGCATGCCGGAGAGCCTCTTGTGCTGCCTTATCACGGCTAACGACACCCTGAAACCGTTTCCCCAAGACCCGTCCAGGCGTAGGCGTCCCCAGACGCAAAACCTCTGGGGACCTACCCCAGGTGCCGGCCGGATTTAGCCGCCATTTACCCTCCCGATAAGAAACATCAGCCGCCTTCGTCCCGACAACCCAGACATGAACTGTCCACGTCAGGGAGCGTCATCCGGTTGCACATCCAGGCAGAGTCACCAGCGAGCCCGAACGGCGCCATGGCCCCGGCGGTCACTGTGCCTGCCGTTCGCCGTGGGCCGGTCGCCGGGACGACAAACACGCTCAAGGCTGATGTGCTGGCCACCTGGCGACCCGGCCAAGGTCCGGTGCCGACGGGTCTTCGGCCTCTACCCGCCCATTGCCGTCAGCCACAGGCGCCTCGCTCAGCCGCAGGTCGCCTCGTGGACGGCAATGGCCAGGCAATCACCCAAGCCCGTACGGCAGCAATTCGTTTCCTCCTGAACCCCGGCGTCAGCCTGAAACATGCCGGCAAAGGGCTGCAGACCCTGATCACCAGGCCGGACGCCATGCTGTCCAAAGTGCGGGAGCGGGGCCATCACGACCCGGTGGACGGCGTGATCGCCGGAGCCGGGACGGTGGCGGCGTACGTGGGCATGGCCAGTCTGGCGACGATGGCCGTCGGGGCGGTGGTCGCCTTGGCCACGCAAGGCCGGAGCCTCGGTCTGATCACTGTCAGTCGGCGCCTCGCCACCATTGGCGGTGCGGTGGGCACGACGACGTTGACAGGTTCGCTCCTCAAGAACCAAGTGGATCTGGTTCGGGCCCGCACCGGCGCCGACTTCAGGAAACAGACCAACGAGTTGGCGAGCGACTACACCTCATACGGTTTCTCGCCCGCTGTGACGCTCATGGGCAGCGGCACGGCCTCACAGTCGGCCGTCGCTTTCGACGCCGTGGCGACGACCGTCGCCAATCAACTCCTGGGTCGGGCCGTGCATGCCGACAACCCGGACGTCACCCAATCCGTCACCCGTCTGGTGACGTTGGCGGCCCGCACCGTCGAGCCGGCCGCGGCCAGCAACCTCAAACCGGTTCAGCGGCCTTAGTCGGCTTCCCGGCCAATGATTGGGCCTCATCGACGGCGTCCTGTGCGGCAGCGGCCACAATCGGCCACCGCACGGCAAACGTCGTGCCCTGATCCAACTCCGAGGTGACCTTGACCGTGGCGTCCGTCGCCTGGACGATGGCCGCGACGATCGCCAATCCGAGGCCCGTCCCACCCCGATTGCGCTCCCGGGAGGTTTCGACCCGGTAAAAACGCTCGAACAGGTGGGGCAGATGGTCTGCCGGAATACCGGGCCCCGCATCGCGAATCGACAGCACCGCATTGTCGCCCTCGCGTTGCCAGCCGACCACGACCGGCTTGTCTGCCGGCGTTTCCCGCAAGGCGTTGGACAGCAGGTTCAACAGCACCTGGCGGAATCGGTCCGGCTCGACGGGCACCAGGAAAGTCTCCGTCGGCAGCGGGGCCAGACTCAGGTTGCCGTGCAGCGGTACGTAGGCCTCCACCATCTCACGCACGACGGGCCGCATGTCCGTGGGCGGCCCCTGGCCCATGGCGCCTGTCGATTGCCCCCGAGCCAGCAGCAGCAGGTCATCGACCAGGCGGCTGACCCGCTCCGCCTCACGCTGGACCGTGGCCAGCCCGGAGTGCAGGACTTCGGGATTACTCTGTCCCCGCTTCTGCATCAGCTGTACGTGGCCACGGATGGCGGTCAGGGGACTGCGCAACTCGTGGGAGGCGTCGGAGATAAAGCGCTGTTGGGCGTCAAAGGCCTTTTCCAGCCGCTCCAGCAACCGGTTGAAGGTTTTGGCCAGGCGCCCGATCTCGTCGTTGCTCTCGCCATCGACCCGACGGCGCAGGTCCGTCGCTTCCAGTGCATCCACGGTGGCGGTCATCCGCACGACCGGCGCCAGGGCCCGTCCGGCCAGCCAAAAACCCAAAAGCAGGGACAGCAGGATGCCGCCGGCCAGGCCCAGCAATTCGATGACCAACAGGCGGCGGGCCGCCATTTCGATCCCCTGCAGGGTCGCTGCCACCTGGATCGTGCCCACCGGCGTGCCGCCGATGACGAGGGGATAGCCATAGACGAGCCAGTTGGGGCTCTGCCAGTTGGGCAATTGCAGATACACGGCCGCCAAACGGCCAGGCCCGACCCAGGGCAGGGTCTTATTGCCCAGATTCGTCGAGCGGGCGACGACCCGGCCCCGGCGATCGACGACTTGGAGAATCATCCCGTCGTCGCTGAACGCCCGGGGTAGGATGTCAGGGTTCCGTAAAATCAGCGTCACCTCGTCATAGCGCCGCTCGGCAGCCAGACCGTTGATAAAATTATGGACCCGAGTCGCCCGGTCCTGGACGAGCCCGGCCATGTCCCGCGTCGCCGTCCGATCGAAGGCCCACCAACTGGCGCCCGCCCGGAGCAACAGCAGCGTGGCCACCAAGGCGGTGAACCAGAGCGTCAGGCGCCAGCGGATGGTCATGCCGGATCCGCCTCGCGAAAGACGTAACCGACACCCCGGACCGTGTGCAGCAGCCGGGCCTCGCCGCCAGCCTCGAGCTTTTGCCGGACATACCGGACGTAGACCTCCAGGACGTTGTCCTCACCCCCGAAGTCATAGCCCCAGACAGCTGCGAGCAAGCGCTCCCGTCCCAGCACGACCCGGGGATGGTGCATGAAAAACAGCAGCAGGTCGAACTCCTTGGGGGACAGCGACACGGCCCGGGTCCCCCGCATGACGAGGCGCGTCTCGACGGCGAGACTGAGATCGGCAAAGTGAAAACTGCTCTTTTCGTCACTCTGCTTGCTCCGCAACTGGACCCGCACCCGGGCGAGCAGTTCTTCCAGATCGAAGGGCTTTACCAGGTAATCGTTGGCCCCGGCATCCAGCCCGAAGACCCGATCCGCAGGCTCGCCTTTGGCGGTGAGCATCAAAATCGGCACGTCGCTGCTCTGCCGCAGGCGCTTGCAGATCTCGATGCCGTCTAGGCCCGGCAGCATCCGATCGAGGATGATCAGGTCCGGGGCCGTCTGACGGGCCATCATCAGCCCTTTTTGACCGTCGTGGGCCACATCGACGTGATAGCCCTCGTAGCCGAGCTCCAAGCTGATGAACGTGGCGATGTCCGCCTCGTCCTCAATGAGCAGGATCCGGCGTTGGCCGGGTTTGACCGTGTCGCTCATGGGGTCCTCCGACTCATACGATACCGCCCCGGACCCGCTCAGCC
>JACMPN010000418.1 GCA_014377495.1 Candidatus Sericytochromatia bacterium | reverse complement strand
GTGCTGGACCGCATGGCGGCAAAGGGGCTGATCGAACGCACCAAGGGTGATCTGGACAAGCGTCAAAGCGTCGTGACGCTGACCCAGGCCGGCCAGGCCCTCTACGAAAAAACGTTCATGCCGCACGTCCGGGCCATGATGCCCCGTTTCAACGTCCTCGACTCTGCGGAGCAGAAACAGCTGATTGGCCTGTTGCACAAACTCAAGGGCGGGTTCGCCTGACAACAACCGGTGCTGCCCTGCAGGTGGCTGCAGTCCCGGTGGCCTCACCCAATGCGGCGGACGGCCACACGGCCACCTGCCGCCACCCCCAGGGTTATCACCCCCGCCCGGATCGCCCGCACGCCGCATGATCCGGCGCGGGGCGTTGCTCCGGCCCGGGGGCTGAAATGGTCCGGTTGGACCTGCTTCAGCCGCAGGCGTACCGGGCGCCCGGGGATCAACCGGTCACCGGCTGGACAGCCACACCTTGCGGGAAATGCCCGTCGTCTCGCGGCTGGCAACGGTCCGGCCATTGCGGACGATCGACACCTGCACGGATCCGCCGGCCGATTGCCGTTCGATCTGCACGAAGACTTTTTCCGGATGCAGCGACGTCACGTGATAAACGGCCGGTACGGCCCCCCGCACTTCCAGGGTGCCGGAGGCGGTTTGCACGTGACCCTTGAACGGGACACCCGGCTGGCCCTGGATCAGAACCTGCCACCGCCCGGCACCGGGGTTGATCGTGGCGGCATGCGTCCCCACGGCCAGGAACGTGAGTGCCGTGGTCAACAGCAGGCCCTGTCCCAGCATATGCGTCCTGATCATCCGAGACCTCCCGTCCGGGTGCGGTTCCCCGCACGGGAAGCGGTGCTGACATACGCCGGCAGGCACTTCCTTCACCCTTGAGAGGATGACAGGCACCTATGGCAAGGCGATTGCATGGCCATGACGGCCGTGCTGGCTGGCCTTGACGGCCAGGGACCTGGAGGCCATCCGGCTTCCATAAAGGGCTTTCCGGCAAAGGGTTACGTAACCTTTTTATGCTTTGAAGGGAGTGGTGTTCAGTTGCGGTAACGCCGCGCCGGTTTGCAGACGGATGCGTCCAACCGGCACAGCCGGCAAATCAGATTTGCCGAAGCAGCAAAGGCCCTCATTGCCCCGTTATGACATACTGTCTGGACTGCAAGCCTGACGGCTTTTGCCTCCGCCGCAGACGCACAACGATCTCAGGGAGTGACCATGCCGATCACCGATGCCCAGCTGACCGCCGTCGGCCGGAAGCGCACGCAGATGGCCGTGGGCCTGACGGCGGCCATGCTGGTGGGTTACTTCGGCTTCATCGCCCTGATCGCCTTTGCCAAGGACCGCCTGGGGACACCCGTCGTCCCCGGCCTGAGCCTGGGCATCCTGCTCGGGGCGCTGGTCATCGTCGCCGCCTGGCTGCTGACGTGGCGCTACGTCCATTGGGCGAACCGCACGCACGATGCCGCCGTTGCCGAGCTGAGGCGCTGACGATGAACACCGCCCTCGGCCAGCCGAACAGCACGGCCATCACCTTCTTTTTCATTTTCATTGCCGTTTCCCTGGGGATCACCTTCTGGGCGGCCCGGCGGACGAAGACGGCCTCCGAGTACTACGCCGCCGGCGGCGGGATCACCGGCTTCCAGAACGGCCTGGCCCTCGCCGGCGACTACATGAGTGCGGCGAGCTTTCTGGGCATCGCCGGCCTCGTCGCCCTGTCCGGGTTCGACGGCCTGATCTATTCGACCGGATGGCTTGTCGGTTGGCCCGTCATGCTGTTCCTGATCGCCGAACCGTTGCGGCACCTGGGCAAATACACCTTTGCCGACGTCGTCGCCTACCGGTTGCAGTAGACGCCAGCCCGTATCGCTGCCGCCATCGGCACCCTGGCCACGGTCATCCTCTACCTGCTGGCCCAGATGGTCGGGGCCGGCAACCTGATCAAGCTCCTGTTCGGCCTGCCCTATGAGGCGGCCGTCGTCATCGTCGGCATCGTCATGCTCGCCTACGTCCTGTTCGGCGGGATGCTGGCGACGACCTGGGTGCAGATCATCAAGGCGGGATTGTTGCTCGGCGGGGCCTGTTTTCTGACCCTGCTCGTCCTGGCCAAATTCCACTTTAACCCGCTCGAACTGTTCCAGGCAGCGGCAAGCAAGTACGGTCCTGCCGTCCTGGCGCCCGGCAAGCTCGTCGCCAACCCCTGGGAAGCCGTCTCGCTGGGCATGGCCCTGATGTTTGGCACGGCCGGCCTGCCCCACATTTTGATGCGCTTCTATACGGTGCCGGATGCCAAGTCGGCCCGCATGTCCGTCTTCTACGCCACGGGGTGCATCGGCTTTTTCTACCTGTTGACCTTTGTCCTCGGCTTCGGGGCGATGGTCCTCGTCGGCCAGGACGCCATTTTGGCCATCGACAAAGGTGGCAACATGGCAGCCCCCCTGCTGGCCGAAGTGGTCGGCGGCACACCGCTACTCGGCTTCATCGCCGCCGTCGCCTTCGCCACGATCCT
>JACMPN010000417.1 GCA_014377495.1 Candidatus Sericytochromatia bacterium | reverse complement strand
TGGCGTTGGCCCGGGCGACGACCTCGTCATCATCATCAAAGCGGAAGATGCTCAGCACCGGCCCGAAGATCTCGTCGCAGGCGATCATCGCGTCAGCCGCCACCTCGGTGAACTCGGTCGGCATCAGGAAGTTGCCGCCGCCGAGGCTCGGATCTTCCGGGATGCGCCCGCCGGTGAGCAGAGTTGCACCGGCCGCTTTGCCGGCCTGGGCGAAGCCGAGCACCTTGTCACGGTGCTGCGGCGAGATCAGGGCGCCGACCCGGGAGTTCCAGTCCAGTGACCGATCAACTCGCCGTCACCGGGACAGTACGTGGGCATCGTCTCGCCCGACGTGCTGTCGACCCAGGCACCACTAATGAAGTGCTGATAGACCTCAACGCTCGTGCGGTCCTCCCGTCTCAGGCGCTCGTCATGTTCCTCCGGCTGGGTGTGCAGTGCCGCCCGCTACAGCATCAGTTCTTTGTGGCCGCCTGCCGCCAGATACTCGGGATAGAGGGCGTAGGCGGGCTTGATCGCCGGCAGCAGCTTGAGGATCTTGGGGATCGGGCCCTTGGCCACCATTTGTCGGCGGGTCAGTGCCGTGAGGAGGTTGAGTTTGCCGAACCAGAACTGGTGGGCGATATCTGCCTTCATCGACATCTCGATCTCGGCCTTTTTGTCCGGATCATCGAAGGTGACGACGATCGGATCCTGGCTGCAGTCGGCGGTGATCGTCAGGCTCGGCTCGTCGTAGATGAACTTCAGGACCAGCTTGGAGTCCCGCAAACTCTTGCCGATGGTCGGGTGGACGATCAGCTGTGAGAAGAAGCCGCCAATGACTGCCTTGACCTGGTCGGCATTCTGGAAATAGGGCATGTTCGGACCTTTCGCCGTCTTCGGCAGGGATTGTCTAGAAAGCGACTTGCAAAGTCATCAGGATCGACTCTTCGTCCATGGGGCGCGGGTTGTAAAAGCTGGCGCCATCCATCATGGCCCCTGCTGCCACGGCGGGCAATCCGGATTCCGGCACGCCGGCCTGGCTGAGGCGCATCGGCAGCCCGCAGGCCGTGTGGAGGGCGGCCTTCAGGGAGTCGATGTGGGCGATCACCCGGTCGGCGCTTTCCCGCTCGGTCTCGCCGGCCGGCACGCCGAAGGCGTGGGCCATCTGCCCGATCTTGGCGGTGCAGACCTCGAGGTTGTACCGCAGGCCGTGGGGTAGGAGGATGGCGTTGGCCACGCCATGGGCGACGTGATACAGGCCGCCGACGGTGTGGCTCATCGCATGGACGACGCCGACCATGGCATGGGTGAAGGCTGTGCCGGCCATGCAGGCGGCGGTGAGCATGTCGGCCCGGGCGGCCAGGTTGTGCGGCTCGTAAACGGCCGTCAGCAGGCTGCGCTGGATCAGTTGCATCGTGCCAAAGGCCAGGGCGTCACTGAACGGGGAAGCCTGCGGCGAGATGAAGGCTTCCATGGCGTGGGTCAGGGCATCCATGCCCGTGGCGGCGGTGACCTGGGGCGGCATCGTGACGGTCAGTTCCGGGTCGAGCACGGCCAGCGTCGGGAGCAGGAAGCGGTCCGAAAAGGAAATCTTGGTCTGGGTGGCTTCGTCGAGGATGACGGCGACCCGGGTCACTTCCGAGCCGGTGCCGGCCGTCGTCGGGATGCAGATCAGCGGTTTGAGGGGTTGGGTGAGGAGTTCGGCCCCGACATAGTCGCTGATGTCGCCCGTTTCGGTGATCAGGATGTTCGCCACTTTGGCGGTGTCCATCGTGCTGCCGCCGCCGATGGCGATCAGGCTGTCGCCGCCCACCTGGGCAAAGAGGGCGGCAACCTGGCGGACGACGGCGAGCTCCGAGTTGGGCGGGACATCGCTGAAGACGGCACCGACCGTGATCCCCGTCTCGGCCAGTCCGGCGATGATCCGATCCACTACCCCGAGCTTGCGGACGATCGGATCGCAGACGATCACCGGGCGGCTGATGCCGAGCTCGGCCAGTTCGTGGCCGAAATCGGTGGCCAGACCTGCACCGGCAATGACCTTGGTCGGCTGGTGGAACTGGAAAAAGTCGGGGATCATGGTGAACTCCTTCCACGGCGGCACAGGCACAGCGTACCCCGCTGCGACATGCCAGGGAAGGTGGTTGCCTGCCGCTCAGTCGTTACGGCCACCCCATCCCCGCCTCGTTAATTCCTGCCGTTGCCACCGGCACGGATTCGGCTGTGCCCGACGTGATCCGTCATGATCGCCCCGCCCCGCCGGGGACTTGATCGTCTGCATCCGGCCAACCTAGACTGGGGCTGGGTATAACCTGCTTCGGTAGACTTGGTGCCGACACCAGGCCTTGGGATTGGCCAGTCAGGGCGGAAAACGATGGATTCGCAGAACAGCGTCGGCGCGACTCAGTCGCCGGACGCGCTTGCCTACCTCCATGCCGGAAGGCTCCGGGTGGAAGGGGCGCTGGCGCACTATCTGCCGCAGGCAGACTCACCGGCCGGCACACTCGCCGAGGCGATGCGTTACGCCGTGTTGGCCGGTGGCGGCAAGCGGTTACGCCCCGTGCTCTGCATGGCGACAGCGGAAGCCCTGGGCGCCGAACCGGACTCGGTGTTGCCCGCCGCTTGTGCAATCGAGCTCATCCACACCTTCAGCCTGGTCCATGATGACCTGCCGGCGCTCGATGACGACGTCTTGCGTCGCAACTTGCCAACCTGCCACGTGGCCTATGGCGAAGCGGTCGCCCTGCTGGCCGGTGACGCCTTGCTGGTCCTGGCCTTCGAGGTGCTGCTCGATCAACTGCGGTTCAGCCCGCCGGCGCCCGTGTTGGAGGTGATGAAGTTGCTGACGCAGGCGTCGGGTCCGGACGGGTTGGCGGGGGGCCAGGTGGCGAACATCCTCGCCGAGGGCCAGCAGGAGCATTCGAACTGGTTTGCGAAGAAGGGCGTCAGGCTCCAGCCGGACCTCCATGAATTCTCGGAAGGCGC
>JACMPN010000416.1 GCA_014377495.1 Candidatus Sericytochromatia bacterium | reverse complement strand
GCCATGGCGGCTTCCTTGGTATAGCGCTGGCCCTGGTCCTTGATCCAGGCGGCCCGCCAGGTCAGTAGCCGTGCGGCCTCGATGTTCGTCGCCATGTCGGCGAGCATGAACTGGATGGCTTGCTTGTCGGAGATCGGTTTGCCGAAAGCCATCCGCTCCTGGGAGTACTTCTTGGCCAAGTCCAAGGCGGCTTGGGCGATGCCCACGGCTTGGGCGGCGATGCCGATCCGGCCGCCATCCAGGGTGGCGAGGGCGATCTTGAAGCCGTGGCCGACGTCGCCCAGGACATTGGCCTTGGGGACCCGGCAGTTGTCGAAGTGCAGCTCGGCCGTGGCGCTGGCCCGGATGCCCATTTTGTCTTCGAGCTTGCCGAAGGTGAAGCCCGGCGTGCCTTTTTCAATGACGATGGCGATCATGCCCTTGTGGCCGAGGTCGAAGTTCGTGTTGGCGTAGACGACGTAGGTATCCGCTTCGATGGCGTTGGTGATGAAGTTCTTCGTGCCGTTGATGATGTAATGGTCGCCGTCATCGGTGGCCGACGTGCGCCCGGCGGAGGCATCGGAGCCGTTGCTCGGCTCGGACAGGGCGTACGCACCCAGCATGTCGCCCTTGATCAGGGGCTTGAGGAAGCGCTCTTTTTGTTCTTCGTTGCCGAAGTTGCAGATCGGCATGGCGGCCAGAGAAATCTGCACGGAGTAGATGACGCCCGTGGTCGCGCAGGCGCGGGAGATCTCTTCCTCGATGAGGGCGTAGGACAGGTAGTCGGCCCCTACACCGCCGTACTCGGTCGGAAAGGGTACGCCGAAGAACTCGTTCTGGGCCATGATCCGCACGTTGTCACGGGGGAACTCGCTCGTCGCATCGTGGTAGGCGGCTTTCGGTGCGAAGTTGTCCTGCGCCACCTGGCGGGCGGTGTCTCGCAACATCTGCTGCTCGTCGCTCAAGGCACAGTTGAAGCCTATGTCGGCGGCGTTGGTGGTGGCGGACATCCGCTTCCCCTTTCATCGAACGTGGTGAAATCGTCCTGTTGTCAGAACAACGGGATTATAGCCCAGCGGGGCCCTGCTGCGGGGCTGGCGCCTGTAGTGCGGCTGTTGAGCGGTGGCACGCTGTCACAAGGGCGTATCCGGCAACGCTGTGCGTGCGTGTTTGCGTGATGTTGCGGCGGTGTCACGGGAATGACATGGCGTTGTCTCTTCATGGATGATTCACTCGCTGCGTCAGGGTGAGATTCTAAACTCAGAGAAAACCGACGTGGGCAGCGCCACCATTGGGGGACACGGGATGATTTTGGCTGATCAGCTATACGAATAAGTGAAGTCCCTGCCTGTGCCGCTGGTGCAGGAAGTCTTGGATGTCGTCGTCTTTCTGCATCACAAGGCGGATCGCTTGCGCACCCTGGATTTGATGCGCCCCCAGCAATCAGCCCTGAACGGCGTTTGGGACAATGGGGCTGACGACGTTTGGAACCAGTTTGCAACCCGGTGATCTCGGCCTGATCCCATTTTCATTCACAGACATCAATCGCACGAAGCTGAGGCCGGTATTGGCGTTGACTGCCGCCGAAAGGTTGAGCTTGTCCAGGCTGGGCACGGCGGCATTGCGGTCCAGGACGCGCATGACCGCTTTTTCGCCGTAAATCGTCGGCAACTTGGTGAGGCGGAGGTCCACCTCACGTTTGCTCTTTTTGAAGGAGAAACGGCCATCCTGCGGCCGGATATGGTCCGCGATGTCCAGTTCCGCCAGGGCATTTGAAGCGGGTTGGCTCAGGATCGGCAGCAGGTGATCCGGCGGATGTCGTCCTGAAACAGGCTGCCCTGCCCGGCGGATGAGAGGATCATGAAGGCAGGACATTGCCAGGTAAATGCACCTATGTTTGGGGCGTGTGCGGGTTTGTTGACGGTCTGGCCAGGTAAAATAGCCGCATGCAGACGGGATGGCCCGGCCATCAACAAGTCCGCACCGATCCCTGACCTGCCCGCAGGTCGTGTGTACAGGTCCGACCATGCGCCCCACGCTCGACGAATTCAAAGCCCTCGCCGCCGACTACGACCTGATCCCGGTCTACAAGGAGATCCTGGCTGATCTCGAAACCCCGGTCGGCGCCTTTGCCAAGCTCTCCGGGGACCGGTCCTATTCATTCCTGTTCGAGAGCGTCGAAAAGGGTGAACAGGTCGGCCGGTACTCCTTTATCGGCTGCGACCCGATCGGTCGCCTGGTCGCCCACCATGGTCGCTGCATCTACTACGAGATCGGCCGGACGATCCACATCCTGGAAGAGTCGAATCCCTGGGAGGCCCTCAGGGCCAAAATCGGCAAATCCCGCGTCCATCAGCCCGCCGACCTGCCCGGGTTCCTCGGCGGTGCGGTTGGCTACATGGGCTACGATTCCGTGCGCTGGCTGGAACCCTCCGTCCCGTTTGGACCGCCGGGACTGTGGCCTGAAGCTCTCTGGCTCTTTTTCCGGGAGATCGTCATCTTCGACCACGCCCGGCAACGGTTGCAGATCGTCAGTCTGGTCGAGCCCGGTGACGATCCCGAGGCCGCCTATGCCGCGGCCAGTCACAAGGTGCAACGCTCGCTGAAGAAGCTGACGGGGGCCGTGCCGCTGTCGCCCCTCAAGGTGGCCTCGTTCCGCCCCGGTGCCGGTCGTAACTGGCGCTCCAACGTCAGCAAGGAAAAATTCGAAAGCTGGGTCACGGAGGCCAAAGAACGGATCACGGCCGGCGACATCTTCCAGGTCGTCCTTTCCCAGCGGCTGGAACAGGCTACCGAGGCCGATCCACTGACCCTGTATCGCCTGTTGCGGACGGTGAATCCCAGCCCCTATATGTTCTATCTGAACTGCGGCGACTTTCAGCTGATCGGCAGCTCGCCCGAGATCATGGTCCGCCTGGAAGACCGCAAGGCCACGTTGCGGCCGATCGCCGGCACACGCAAGCGGGGTGCCACGCCGGAAGCGGACGCCGCCCTTGCCGCCGAGTTGCTCGCCGATCCCAAGGAAGTCGCCGAACACGTCATGCTCATCGACTTGGGCCGCAACGATCTCGGCCGGGTCTGCGTGCCGGGGACCGTGGTGCCGACGTCCCGGATGATGGTCGAGAAGTACTCCCACGTCATGCACATCGTCACCAACCTGGAAGGCAGGCTGCGGCCCGAGCTGGACGCCGTCGACCTGCTGGCGGCCTGCTTCCCGGCCGGTACGGTCACCGGGGCCCCCAAGGTCAAGGCCATGTCGATCATCGCCCAGACCGAGCCCGAGGCCCGGGGGCCCTACGCCGGGGCCGTCGGTTACTTTGGCTATAACGGCTCGTGTGACACGGGCATCACCCTGCGGACGATCCTGCTCCAGGATGGGGTGGCCAGGGTACAGGCGGGTGCCGGCATCGTCGCCGACTCGGTGCCGGCGATGGAATGGCAGGAGTGCGTCAACAAGGCCAGTGCACTGCTGGAAGTCTTGAACGTCCCGTCGTAAGAGGCTGCACGGTAAGGTTGGTCACTGTGACTAATGGCTTTGTGGCCAGGATAGCGAATGCTGTTGCGTATGAAAACAGCAAAACCGACAGGACGTCCCCATGCCCTCGGCCCAGCCCAGCTAGACATGCTGGGAAGGCT
>JACMPN010000415.1 GCA_014377495.1 Candidatus Sericytochromatia bacterium | reverse complement strand
CGGTGCATGGCAGCCCGCCTCCGGGCCGAAACCCGGCTAGTGAGGGCCGGTCAGGCGGTGCATGGCAGCCCGCCTCCGGGCCGGAACCCGGCTAACGGCCACCAGGCCGAGTCGCCGGAACCCGTCCCGGATCCGGACCACCCTGCACCACCGGACCAGCCCTCACTGCAATGCAATGGATGATTTAGGGAAGAGTAGGACGTTTCATGGCCAACAAACTGCGCTTTCTGCCCCGCAAAACCTACTTCATCAAGCACGGCCTACAGTCCCGCTATGCCCTGGTCTTCGTCCTCGCCATCGGCATCGGCCTCAACATCGGCGTGACGCTCACCCTGCTCAGCCCCTTCGTGCAGAGCTCGATCCCGAGCTTCCCCGTGATCTACTTTGCCGTCGTGTTGTTGTTCCTGTTCATCGTCGCCGCAGCGAGCATCATGTTCACCCACCGGGTCGCCGGGCCGATTTACCGCTTCGAACAGACGATCCGCCAAATCGTCGAGGACTACAACCTCGACATCCGGGTCAAACTGCGCCAGGGCGACGAAATGCAGGAGTTGGCTCATGAGTTCAACTATCTGCTCGACCGGCTGCGGGAAGCAGTGGTCCTGGATCGCCGCAACGTCCGTCAGGCCATCGTCCAGATCGACGAGGCCATGACCCAGCTCAAAGGCCAGGACTTCGAAGGCATCTCGGACTGCACCAACCGGCTCTATATGGCCCGAAAGTGCATCCAGAACATCGCCACTACCTATAAAATCACTTAACAGTTTGGGCAGGCTGAGCGGGTGAAATAGCGCTGGCTACGTGATGGTTGAGGCCGATTGCTCTGATATTTGGATATCCCGGCAGAACGTCAGCCATTTGCAGCCCTGACACACATGCGCCTGCAAGTCCAGAAAACGCAGCGCCACGGCCGCTAGCGCCACGTCGAGGGCAAAGACGTCACCTGCCGCATACCCCATCTGATCCAACAGCCCCTGGTCCCGTGGATCGATCGTGTCGGCCGTTTCACACGACGTATCCCGGCGGTGGGGGCACGGCTGGCAGATGGGATCGGCGGCGATCGCCAGCCGGATCAGTTGATCGGGACGATCCATGACTGCCCGCTTCAGGTCATCGAAGTTGGCCACGAACGGCTCTGAATAGCCCTTGCCACGGTATGTCTGCCAACACATCAAATGGTGGGGGCGAAACAGCCACGCGACGTCAGCATGCTGATGATCAGCGGTACTCATGGTGCCAGTGTAGCCCGCCCCTTGCGCCCTCACCAGCGAGATGACCGATACAGCCGATCACGAGTGCCGGTAGGGCGTTTTCCTTGCATCAAATCAACTTTAAAACTTTGTTCGTCGCGGCGGGTGGTCCGGCGCCAGGGACGATAAACCACCGTGGTCAGGTGTGGGTTCGATACAGGCAGGTCGCGCGCCCACCAGCCTGGCATTCAGTTTTTTTGCACCCATGCTCCTGTCAGTGAGCTGAGCGACCAATAAGTGAGGGTTTATGCAGTTATCCGGCCTTGCCTCCAGCACGCTGATGCACCTGATGGAGGAGATCCAGCTGCGCAACGCCCAAGCCGGTGGCCCTGCCCCCTCACTGGCAGCTGGGGCGATCTCCGGTGCCTCTGACCCGCTCACGGCACTTTTTGGCGCACTTTCCACCGTGCTCGGTGACTCCGCTGCCGGCATGCCGCCCGAGTTAATGGCCCAAGTCGCCAACCACGGGGATCACCGCCTCTTTTTTCAACCCGAAAATCAGGATGCCTTCCTGAACGCAGCGAACAGCGTCCTCGTCGGTGGCGGCGATCTCGACGCCTTCCTCTCGACGGCCAAACAGGTCAAACAGAACGGCGAAGACCTGACCAAGTTCTACGCCGCCACGTCGAACGTCATGGCCCAAGGTGACTATGACGATCTTGGCCGGTTCCTCAACGTCGCCAAAACGACAATGGCAGCCGACCAGCCGCTGGAGCAGCTCTACAAGCTGTCCAGCCGGATCCTCGGCGCAGCCCCCAGCGACTTCGAGTCGGTGATCTTCGCCGCCCAGACCGCCATGGTCAACGGTGGCTCGCTCAACGACTTCGAAAAAATCCTCGACAAGACGAATTTTTACGGTTTCGAGGGCCGCAACAACCTCGTTGACTACAACCGGGTCCTGGTTGCCGCCCGCAAGGCCGGCATCAACATGGGTGAGTTCATCGGCATGTACGGCGCCGAGTGTGCCGCCGGTGCGGATGGGCGGGAACTGCTCGACGAGGCAATGGACAGCTTCCTCTTGCCGGACACCCGGCCCGACTTCACCAAGTTCAAACGCATCGAGCGGATCGACAGTGCGCCGATGACCATCGCCCAAGGTGAGTCGGCGGCGCTCTTCTGCCAGGCCATCAGCACCCGGGACGGCCTGCTCGCAGCCGACCGCATCTGCTGGAGCGCCGAAGAGACCGGCGCCCTCGCCCGCGGCAACTACGTGGACCTGTCCAAGCTCAAGGCGGGCACCTACCACTTCGTCGCCAAAATCGACGGCGGTGGCGACACGGCGATCAAAACCGTGATCATCCTGCCCAAGCAGGGTGACCATGACAACGGCCACGGCAACGACCCCGGCAAGGTGGACGAAAGCAACCCCGGCAAGTCGAAGCTCGATGAGCGTCAGGGGACAGCCGGCACCGCACCGGCCACCAACGGGACGAACAAGACCCAGGCGACCGCAGCGGCCACGTTTACACCTCCCGCCAAGGACCTCGACCCGATTGCCAAGATGCTGCGGCTCTACGAGTTGAACAAAGACAGCCTCACCGGCACCGAAGTCTACGACTTCATTGACAAGCAGTTGGGCAAAGGGACGGCCGAGGCTTTCCTCAAGTCCATCGGCGCCGGAGCGGTTGCGGCTGAGTATGCCAAGCACGACGTAAAGGCAACGACGCTCTTTGCCGCACAACTGGCCAATCCCAAGTTCTACGACCAGTGCGCCGAAAAGTTCCGCAGCGCGGTTACCGCCGAGGAATGCAGCAGTTTCCTGAAGAACGAAGGTGAAACCGGCAGCGACATCGCCGAAACCCTCTGGCTGCTGGGCTATCGCAAACCAGTCGTGCAGGCCGCACCTGTCAAGGCCAGCGAAGTGACAGCCAAAGGCGACCACGACAACGGCCACGGGAACGACCCCGGCAAGGTGGACCTCAGCAATCCCGGCAAGTCCAAGTTCCTGGAGCGGCTGACTGCCTTACAGGCGAGTGCCACACCCGTGGTGTTGGGCGACGACGAAATCCAGGACCTGCTGCGTGAGATCAAGGCCCTCACAGCCAAGATCGCAGAAGTCGATGGGATGATCGAGGCCTACGAAGCCTATCGGAACGCGAAGTCGGCCGAAGACAAGCGGAACGCCTACCAGCTGTTCTGGCAGCAGCTGATGGCTTTTGCTGACAGCGTCGTCAACGAACGGCAGGAAGCCAATAAGGCCTCGGCGAAGACCTCGGCAGTGGCAGCGAGCGACAAGCCGAAGGCGGAAGCGTCCGTTCCCAAGGCAGACAAACCGGCTGAAGTTGCCCAGGCGCCCAAGGCCGACAAGCCGAAGGACGTGCCCACCCCTCAGGCCGAAACGCCTAAAGCTGCCAAGGTTAAGGATGTGGCGACCGCAACGAAGACCAACGCGCCGGCCCAGCAGCCCCAAGCGCCCGGAGATCAGCACTCCAACGGCCATTCGAAGGTTGATCCCCGCTAACGATTGACGTCGCGTGAGGCCGTCCTGCATTGACAGGGCGGCCTTTCGGCTACAGGGTATAAAGCCGGCCGTATTGCCATTGTGCCGCCGGCCCGACGACTCGACCGGTCGGCGTCGCCGTATCGCCTCTGGAACGGGAACTCATGCAAGCCATCATCATTGCCGGGGGACAGGGCACACGCCTGCGCCCCCTCACGTACGACCTGCCCAAGCCGATCATCCCGATCTTCAACCGGCCGTTGCTGTACTACCAGATCGAGTTGCTCAAGCGACACGGGATCACCGACATCATCCTGAACCTGCACTACCTGGCCGATGTGCTCGAAACCACGCTGGGCGACGGTAGCGCCTGGGGCGTGCAGCTCCGCTACGTCTATGAGTCCCAGCCCATGGGTACGGCCGGAGCTGTAGCCCTGGCCCGCCCCTTACTCGGTCGAGAGCCGGTCCTGGTCTTGAACGGCGACGTGCTCACGGACCTCGATCTGACCCGGTTTCTGGCATTTCATCGGGACCTGCGGGCCAAGGTCTCCATCGGCCTCACCCGGGTGAGCGATCCGACCGCCTATGGCCTGGTGTTCGTGGACCCGCACGGGCGGGTCAGCCGGTTTTTGGAAAAACCCAGCTACGATGAAGCCGTCGTCGATACGGTCAGTGCCGGCCTCTATTGGCTGGAACCCGAGGTGCTCGACCGAATCCCCGCCGGGGAGCCCTATTCCTTCGAGCGGGGCCTGTTTCCCAGCCTCCTGGCCGACGGTCAGGTCTTGGGCGGCTACTTCGGACGTTCCTACTGGCTCGACATCGGGACACCCCGCAAGTACTATCAGGCCCACCACGACATCCTGTCCGGTCGTCTGGCACTGTCCATCCCCGATATCCGACCGAATGCCGATCAGATCTGGATCGGCCCCGGCACCGAGATCGACCCGAGCGCCAGTCTGTTGGGGCCCGTCTACCTGGGCCGCGGCGTGCGGATCGGCCGCCATGCCCGTATCAACCCCTATACGATCATCGGCGACGGTGTCACGATCGGAGACGGGGCCTGGATCGGGGAATCACTGATCTGGCCGCACTCAGTCATCGGCCCGGCCTGCCGGCTGCAAGGTGCCATCGTCGGGAAACACTGCCAGCTGGAGCGGGACTGCCAGATCGGCCACGGCATGGTCCTGGGCGGCGAAACCCGACTTGGTAAGGGCAGCATCCTGATCCCGGGCCGTTAGGGGCAGCACTGGCGGGAGTCAGTCTGAGTAGGGAACCTTCAGGCGGGTGATCTGGCGTCACCAGCCGAGACCGCCGCACGGCTGGTCCGACCGGACTGGCAGCCACCGGCGAGTGCATCCACCGTGGCGCCAGCAACACCCTCCTGAAGGCTCCCCGCCCGGGAGATCCAGGATTTGGCCGAATCCGTGACGGCGGGCGGTATCTGGCTCAAGCGCTGATCGTAAGCAACTCCTCAAGATCCGGCTCGCTGAACTTGTACTTGTCGGCGCAGAAATGGCAAGTCACTTCGGCCCCGTGATCCTCCCGGATCATCGTCTGCAGCTCTTCCTGCGGCAGGGTCTGCATCGCCCCGAGGATCCTCTCCCGGCTGCAGCGGCACCGGAAAGCGATATCGGCACTGCGCTCCAGGATCTCCACGGCGAAACCGCCCAAGACCTCGTTGAGGATGGCCTCGAGGTTCATGCCGCCCCGCCACATCTCCGTGAACGTCGCCACCGAGGCGATGCTGTTTTCGAGGCGCTCGGCGATCTCGTCACCGGCCCCCGGCATCAGACTGACGATCAGGCCACCTGCCACACCGACGCTGCCGTCCGGCTCGATGTAGACCCCGAGCATGACGGCCGAGGGCACCTGTTCGGACACCGCCAGAAAGCGGGTCAGGTCGCCGCCGATCTCGCCCGAGGCCAGCTCCACCGTACTCGTGTAGCTGGTGCCGTAGTCGAAGGCATAGGTGACGTGCAGCATGCCGCGACCGACGCTCGTGCCGACGTCAAAGGTGCCGTGTTCATTGACCGGCACCTCGGTGTCGGGAAACTGGACATAGCCACGCACATCCCCGTCGGTGCCGGCATCGATGACGATCGCCCCGAGCGGCCCGTCTCCCAGGACCCGCATCGTCAGCCGGCCACTCTTCTGTTGGGTGGCGGCGAGGAGCAGCGCCCCCGTCAGGGCCCGCCCGAGGGCGACCGTGGCGACGGGCGTCGTCTGATGGCGGCGGGCGGCCTCGTCGACGATGGCCGTGGACATCATGGCCGTAGCCCGGATGAGCCCGCCGCCGGCAATGGATTTGATGATCTCGTCGGGCATCACCCAGATTCCTCGTTCGCTAGAATGGGATGGCGAAACTCCGCGTATCATACCATTGCGATTGCAGAGACTCGCCTTATTCCAGCCCGATCCCGGCCGCTGCGCCGTGCCGCGGAGCCCTCGTGACGCCATGCCCCACCTGATTATAGGCGACAAAGCGGTGCCCATTGCCGCTTTGATCCTGGACAAGGATGGCACCCTCCACCGGTTCGACAGCTTTTGGGTGCCCCTCGTCGAGGCCCGCCTGGCAGCCCTGACGGATGCCGTGGCACACCCTGCCGACAGTCTGCGCCGCCCTTTCGGCATCACGGCGGCCGGAACGGTCCGGCCCGACGGCCTGCTCGCCCAAGGGACCCGGGCCGAAGCCCCCGCCGTCGCCACCGCCTGGCTGCATGACCGGGGGCTCGGCTGGATGGCCGCCCGGGAGGCGGCGCAATCGGCCTTTGACCGGGCGGATGCCCAGGCCCAGCCGGAAAAGCGCCTCGAACCGATCGCCGGCCTGCGGCCGTGGCTGGAGTCCTGGATTGCGGCAGGCGGCAGGTGCGCCATCGCCTCGACGGCCAGCCGCCGGGATATCGACACGGCTCTGTCCGTCCTGGCCATCCGGCCCTTCTTTCCGTTCTGCCTGGGGGGCGACGAGGTCCAGGCACCGAAACCAGACCCCGAAGCCGTCCGGCGACTCTGCGGTCAGCTGCAGGTGGGGCCAGAGGCGGTGGCGGTCGTCGGTGACGGGCTGAACGACATGCTGATGGGGCGGGCCGCCGGCGTCGGGGCCACGATCGGGGTGCTCAGCGGGGTGGACACGGCGGCCACCCTCGGCCCCCATGCGGACCTGCTGCTGCCGGACCTGACTCAGCTCCGCTGGCGGGGAGTTGACATTAATTCATGACGCCGACTACAGTGCCTCGACTGCTATGAATTATCGGAGTAACCGCTCCGGGAGGCACGATGTCCTTAAAGGCCAAAGCTCGCACGACGCCTGACTCCCAGCAACCGACGCCACATGATATACTGGCTGCCGCAAGCGGCATAAACAGCACGCCCCGCCCAAAGGAGACCACCGTGGCAGAAAAACCGTCGGCCATTCAGGAAGAAAAGCGCAAAGCCCTCGATCTGGCCCTGCAGGGGATCGAGAAAGCCTTTGGCAAAGGGGCGGTCATGCGGCTCGGGGATGCGCAGCGCATGCGGGTCGAGGCCATTCCCAGCGGGGCCCTGTCTCTGGACATCGCCTTGGGGGTCGGCGGCTTTCCACGGGGCCGGATCATCGAGATCTATGGTCCTGAGTCCGGCGGCAAGACCACGGTCTCCCTGCACGCCATTGCCGAGGCCCAAAAGCTGGGCGGCACTGCCGCCTTCATCGATGCCGAGCACGCCCTGGATCCCGCTTACGCCGCCCGCCTGGGCGTCGACATCGACAACCTGCTGATCTCCCAGCCCTCGACCGGCGAAGAAGCCCTCGAGATCTGCGAGGCCCTCGTCCGCTCGGGCGCCGTGGACATCGTCGTCATCGACTCGGTGGCCGCCCTCGTCCCGCGGGCCGAAATCGAAGGCGAGATGGGGGATTCCCACGTCGGCCTGCAGGCCCGCCTGATGAGCCAAGCCCTCCGCAAGCTGACGGCCGTCACCGGCAAGTCGCACGCCCTCGTCATCTTCATCAACCAGCTCCGTGAAAAGATCGGCATCGCCTACGGCAACCCCGAGGTGACGACCGGCGGCCGGGCCCTGCGGTTCTATGCCTCCCAACGCATTGAAGTCCGGCGCATCGAAACCCTCAAAAAAGACGGCGTCGAGATCGGCAACCGGGTCAAGGCCAAGGTCGTCAAAAACAAGCTGGCGCCGCCGTTCAAGGTCGCCGAGTTCGACCTGATCTTCGGTGAGGGCATTTCGGCCGAAGGCTCCGTGCTGGATCTGGCCGCCGAGTTCGGCATGGTCGTCAAGTCCGGAGCCTGGTACGCCTACAAGGACCAAAAAATCGGTCAGGGCCGGGACAACGCCCGTGAGTACCTGCGGGCCAATCCGGACGTCGCCAAGGAGATCGAGAAGGCCGTGCGCAAACAGCTGACGCTGAACGCCCCGTCCATCACCGCCGACGAGGCCGAGCCCGCCCTCAACTAAAACCACCCAAGCGTAAGTGCCGCCCGCCAATCCAGGTAGACGGGCGGCACTTTCGCTTGGATGACCGGTTCTGTCCCCGTCCGCCGGGGGCCGCGATCCGGCGTTACCAGAAGGCCAGGTTCTGCCGGTTCATGTAATCGACCACTTTGGCGGTGATCCGTTGACCCAGGGTCAGCGTGTCGATCCGCCGGCTGTTGCCGTCCCAGTTGCGCTGGAACAGTTGCTCCAGCTGGGTCGCCGTCTGCCCCTGGACGACGAAGCTCGTCTCCCGCCAGCGGGTCAGGGCATTGGTCGTCCAGTTTGTCGAACCGGCGATGGCCTTGGTGCCGTCAAACACGACCATCTTCATGTGCAGTTCCTGGTTCACCCGCTGCGGATCGTACCAACGGACCTGGGCACCGGCCTTCAGCAGTTCGCGGGCCGGCATGATGTTGGGCATGCCACCCGGCATGGCGCCGATGCCGTATTTGGCCATCGTGCCTTTGTCGTCCATGAGGACCCGCACGTCCACGCCCCGCTTGTAGGCCTGGCACAGGGCAGCAGCCAGATCCGGATCGCCGAACTCATACATCGAGAGGTGGATGCTCTTCTGGGCGGCATCGATTTCCCGCAGCAACAGGCCTTTGGTGGTCTTTTCCTGCGGGGCGGTCTGGGTCAGCCGGACGAGGGCGCTGGCGGCGACGGCATGAGTCCGCATGCCTCCGGACACCGGAGCGATCGGCTGGTTGGGGTCGATCCCCATCGGCCACTCGGAGTCGAGCATCCGGGACACTTCCCCGGCCGTCGGGCCGCTGATCCGGATCATCAGGTCATGATTCATCCGGGCGCCGTCGTCGAGGTTCATCGATCCCATCAGGGCCGAATTGCCGTCCACGACGAGGATCTTGTTGTGGTCGATCTGAAACTTCTGCTGCATGGGGTTCGGCATGGTGCCGTAAAGACCCAGGGGATACAGCTTGTAGCCCACATTGTTCGCCTTGAGGAACTGCGTCACCCGGGCGATGCCCACGGCCGTCGGGCCACCGAGGCCGAGCTTGGGATCCATCATCAGCCGGACTTCGACGCCCTCAGCAGCCTTTTGGGCCAAGACTCGGGCGATGCTCAGGCCGATCTCGCCGCCGAGCAGGTAAAAGTCCATCTGGATGGATTGCTTGGCGCCACGCAGCATCTCGAACAACTCTTGGAAAATCTCGGCTTCGTCCACGCAGAGCTTGGTTTCATTGCCCTGCGGCGTGGGGTTGACGAAAAACTTGGGCAAAGCGCGGCTGGGGCCGATCAGAGCGGGTGCTGACAAGGGCTCGGCAACGGCGGTGGCCCCGGCCTGTTCCAGCGTCTGGGCGTAAAACGTTTCGATCTCGGTGCGGCCGATCTTGCGATCGCCATCCCTGTCCATCGCCTGCAAGTCCGCAAGCGATACGGCCGGGCCACTCACAGAGCCGCTGGTGACGCCCAGCTCCTTCAAAAGGGCCGAGGTCTCGCTGACTGCCAACGAGCGGATGGCGGTCGTGTCGGCCGAACGGTTGGTCGAGGCCATCAGCGGCACCGGGGCCACCGCACAGGCCGTCGTGACCAAACCCAAGAACGATGCCGCAATACGATTGAAAGTCCGCATCCTGTGCACTCCCCACTCCCAGGCACCCTGCCTGACTGCCCCCATCCCGGGGACACTCTCCTCCGCAGTTATCGGACGGTCGTTAAGAAGCTGTCTTATAACACGGTGTTGGTTCGGTTAAGATCCTGCAAGCCCGGCCCAGACGCGGCCCTCGGCAGGTGGTATACCGAAGGGACCTATCTGTTGGAGACACATCCATATGGCCACGATGACGATCTATCACAACCCCCGCTGCACCAAGTCCCGGGAGACCCTGGCCCTGATCCAGGCAGCCGGCGTCGCCCCCGACGTCGTGCTGTACCTCG
>JACMPN010000414.1 GCA_014377495.1 Candidatus Sericytochromatia bacterium | reverse complement strand
TGACCGTCCGTGATGTCATGCAGCACCGAGTGCCGGTGGGTAAAGGTACCCCGCTGGGCATCCTGGCCCGTCAGCCGGACCCGGGTGCCGGACGCCGCCAGGGTGGCGAAGGCGAGGTATTCGCCGGCCGCCCAGTCCAGCGGCTTGTCGCCGCTGGCCATCAGGGCCCGGGTCTCGAGGATCCGCTTCACTTTGGGGTGGGGCTGGAAGTCGGCAGGGACTTCGGATTCGACCTTCAGCAAATGCTGCAGGGTGTCCTTGCCGACACCGGTTTCGGGCTCGTCGCCGACGGGCTCGGGCCCACCGGTGTAGCCTTCCCAGACGCCGCCCAGCCAGGGCAGGTTGCGCTTGAAGCCCGGCTTGCGGGCCTCCTGCAGCTCACCTTCCAGCTTTTCGCGCTGGTTGGCTTCGATCCTGTCGGCCTCTTCACGGGTGATCCCACCCATCTTCAGCAACCGGCCGAGGTAGGCCTCACGCACGGTGGGGTGCTTGGCGATGGCGGCATACATCAGGGGCTGGGTGAAAGCGGGCTCGTCGCCCTCGTTGTGGCCGAGGCGGCGGAAGGCGTACATGTCGATGACGACGTCCCGCTTGAAGGCCGTCCGGAAATCCATGGCCAGGCGCACGACCTGGGCGACGGCTTCGGGGTCCTCGCCGTTGACGTGGAAAATGGGGATGTTCAGCATCTTGGCCACATCGGAGGCATAGTGGGAACTGCGTCCCTGAGCCGGCGAGGTCGTGAAGCCGATCTGGTTGTTGACGATGATGTGGAGCGTGCCGCCGACGTGGTAGCCGTCCAACTGGCTGAGGTTCAGCGTCTCCTGGATGATCCCTTCGCCGGCGAAGGCGGCGTCGCCATGGATGAGGATCGCCAGCTGACGCTCGTGGGCGACGTCGCCCTGCCGGTCCTGACGGGCCCGGACCCGGCCCTGGGCGACGGTATTGACGTACTCCAGGTGGCTGGGGTTAAAGCAGAGCGTCAGGTGGACGGGGTGGCCCTTGCTGGTCTTCCAATCGCTGCTGTGACCCAGGTGATATTTGACGTCGCCACTGCCGAAGAACATTTCGGCGTCCGTGTCGTCGAACTCCCGAAAAATCGCCCGGGGGCTCTTGCCCATGATGTTGGCCAGGACGTTCAGCCGGCCACGGTGGGCCATGGCCAGGACGACGGCGTCGACGCCCTGCTCACCGGCCTTCTCGATGGCCAGGTCGAGCATGGGAATGAGGCTTTCGCTCCCTTCGAGGGAAAAGCTTTTTGCCCCGAGGTACTTCTTCTGGATGAACTCCTCGAAAATGACGGAATCGGTCAGCCGTGTGAGGATCCGGGTCTGCTCGTCACGGGTGAGGACGGTGCCATTTTCGGTGGCCTCCATCCGCTGGTGGAGCCAGCGCTGGGCCTCGAGATCGTCGATGTGCATGAACTGCACACCGATCGAGCGGCAGTAGGTGTTTTCCAGGCGGTCGATGATCGCCCGCAGCGGCAGCACCTGGGGACCGACGACGCCGGGATTGGCGAACGTCCGGTCGAGATCGGCCTCCGACAAACCATGGTAGGCCAGCTCAAGGGACGGGTGGACGGGACGGGACTGGCCGAGGGGATCGAGGCTGGCCTTGAGGTGGCCGAGGACCCGGTAGGCCCGGACGAGCTGGGCAACGTTGCCGTGGCGGACAGCGGCATCGCTTGACTCTGCAGGCGCATGACCGTTGGTCGCCGGTGCGGCGCTGGCCGGAGCGAACAGGCGGGGCGGCGCAAAGGAGGGGCCCTTCTGGGCACCGGCGCCGTTGCCGCCCGTCATGTCCTGGAAATACTGCCGCCAGTCATCGGTGACGGAGGCGGGATCCTGGGCATACGCCGCATAAAGCTGCTCGACGAAGGCCAGGCTGGAGGTGTTGGGCAAACGGTCAAAATCAGTCATACACAAGTCCTTGAGGTACCACGATGTACCCACGTGACGCGTGTGGGGCGCCCATCCCAATCAGCGTCAGCGTAACACCTGTTGGGACCACCTGCGCACCAACCGCCCATCGTCCGTGGCCGAACGTCAGTCACAGCGCAGCCTGGCCCGATTCAACGGCATTTCTCGCCTGGATTAGCGGCGTACGCCTCTCACCGCCTCATCCGGCGCCCTGCCGGCTGCGCCATTCAGGCCCAGTGGGGTCGCATTGGACGAGGTGCCGGGCCGATCAGCCGCCAGCCGGACTTTGCGGGGCGGATTGCCGCGTTCCAGGGCTTGCAGGTTGATGGCCAGCGACCATTAGGCCGAAACGGCTCACTGAAGGCCGAGACGTTGCAGGGCCTGCTTGGCATCATCGTTTCCCTGACTGGCGGCCCGACGATAGAGTTTTACGGCTTTTTCCACGTTTTTGTCGACGAAGGCGCCTCTTTCATACGCGTCGCCGACGAAGGCCATGGCTTCAGCATCCCCCAGTGTGGCGGCGGACATGAGCAGCCTCATGCCTTCGTTTGTGTTCTGGGACACGCCGCGACCGAGGATATATAACAATCCCAGTGTCTTCTCGGCCCCAGTAAAGCCTTGGTCGGCGGCCAGATGCACCCACTGTGCGGCCTGGCCGTCGTCTTGCGGTAAGCCCCTGCCATCTAAGTAGGCCACCCCCAAATCGAATTGCGCAGGCGAGAACCCTTGGTTGGCCGCCAGGCGGTACCACCTCACTGCTTCAACCGGGTCCTTTGACACGCCGACACCGCCTGCGCAGAGTGTGCCCATTAGGTTCTGTGCCGGGGCATACCCTTGAATGGCAGCCAGACGGTACCACCTCGCCGCTTCAACAACGTTTTTTACAACCCCTTTGCCGCTCAGATACCAGTAAGCGAGCGTGCTTTGTGATTCAGCGTCCCCCATTGTGGCCATCAGCGCAACCTTGGCCACGGCAACGGCTTCGTCCGTCGCTGTCCCGCTCGCCAGGACGCTGGGATCACCCATGTGCGACTGTCGGTTTGGCTG
>JACMPN010000413.1 GCA_014377495.1 Candidatus Sericytochromatia bacterium | reverse complement strand
TGGGGATGTCGGCTTCGGCGACGACCTTGAAGACATCGCCCTCTTTGACGGACAGCGTGACGTGATCGACCTTCAGCAACTCCTTGGCGACGTTGCAGGCCAGCTTGTGGATCATCGGCAGATCGAGGATCTCGTCCTTGAGGCGGCGGGTGAAGCCGCTGAGGATGTGGCCGAGCTCCAGCTCCTTCAAGCGTTCCTGACGGGCCCGTTCAGCCTTTTCGGCCTCGACCCGGCGCTGGGCGAGCTGGGCCCGCAGGCCTTTCTTCTGTTGGGGGCCACCGGCGCCGGGCGGCATGGGCTGACCGGGTTGGGGCATCGGAGGCTGGTTTGGCGGGCCTTGCATCGGTGGGGGATCACTCCGGTCGGGTCAGGGGCGGTGAGGAAAGGGGAATTGCCTGGCGGCAGGTCGGGCGAGCTGGACGAAGTCGGCGGTGGGATCCCAGCCTAGTCCACGTCCTCGATCTCGTCGATCACTTCCAGATCCTGTTCGTCGTCATCGTTGTCGTGGCTGAGCGAGCCCTTCTTCTTGGGGGTGGCCACGGTGGCCGTGAAGGATTTGCCGCCGAGCTTGAAGAAAATTTCCGTCGTCTGTTTGCCGACGCGGACTTCCATCATCCGGCCGGCAAAGACCCGGCCCGTGGCCGCCGCCGCCGCCCGCATCGCCGCCGGCGGGCTGGACTGTCCGGCGCCGATCATCGACTTGGGCAGGCTGTCCTCGCCATACGCCTTCATGCCGCTGAGGTTTTGGGCGAGCTTGCCGACAAACCCCTGCTGCTGACCCATGCGCATCAGCAACATCTGATCCTTGGAGTTGAGCTGGGTCAAGGCATTGACGTTTGTCGGCGCCAGTTTGACTTCTTTTTTGTGCTGGAGGAACTGTTCTTTTGTGACCCTTTCCGGTTGGGCCTTTTCGGCGGCCTTCTGGGTCTGCTGCTGCGGTGCTGCCGGGGCATTGCCCTGGACCTGGGGTCCGCCCTGAATCGGCGCGCCGCCACCCATTTCGTACATGTGACCTCCCCCCACCAAGTCCCCTCAGTATACCCCCCATTCAGGGCACGCTAAACCGCCCGAGACGGGCAGTTCGGTTCCTCTCTCCGTCCAAAGGGTTCCGGACGGCCCTTTCGTCGGCCGGTCACGCTCGTACCCTGCGTCGTTGTTGGCTGGAAAGACGGCCATCAGGGGACTGGTATACTCGGTGCGCTTTGCACGGGACGGCCGTGTCCGGCCCGGCATGTCGCCTTGGCAGTCCCCAACCCGCTCTGATTGTGTGATGGTGTCCCGAAAGGACGTGGCCGTGGACGATTCCCAACTGCGCGAAACCCAACTCTCCTCGCAGGTTGCCTTTACCGGTCGGATGATCACGGTCGAGGTCGATCAGGTGCGCATGCCCGACGGCCGCGAGGCCACCCGGGAGATCGTCCGCCATCCCGGGGCGGTCGCCGTCATTGCCGTCGTCGACGGCCAGATTCTGTTCGTCAAACAGTATCGCCATGCCGTCGGTGACGTCCTGCTGGAACTCCCGGCCGGTAAGTTGGAGATCGGTGAAACCCCCTTGTCTTGCGGCCAGCGGGAACTTGAGGAAGAGACCGGGATGCAGGCGGCCCACTGGACGCCTTTGGGCAAAACGGTCGTCTCGCCCGGGTTTACCGATGAGGTGATCCACCTGTTCCGGGCAGAGGGTCTGTCTGACGGGACAGGTCTGGTCCATGATGCCGATGAGTTCATTGCCGTGGAGCGGATGACGCTCAGCGAGGCGTTGGCCGCCATCGACGATGGCCGGATCATCGATGCCAAGACACAGATTGCGCTCCTGCTCACGGCGTTGCCGGCCGCCAATCGGTCCGGCGTCCCCGTATAATGACCTCAATCAAAGTTGAGTAGTCGCAGGATGTGTTGCCCGGCAGGCAGGAGGGCCGCTGATGTCGTCTCTCGAAATGCCGTGGTTTAGCGACTGGGCATTCCCGCTGTCAGCGGCGCTGGCGGCTCTTGGCCAAGTTGTCGCCCAGCCGGCCCAGCCGGTCCTGGCCGCCGCACTGGCCTGTGATCCGGACTGCCTGGCACTCGGCGCGGGGGTGGCGGAGCTTGTGCTTGCCATCCGGCTCAGCTGCGTCTCGGCCAATAACCGGGTGGTCATGCCCCTGGCCCATCCGTGGGCCCGGCTTTTCCGGGGGGCTGTGACGGTCCCGCACAAGCCTTCCGGCGGTCTGGACGTCCCGGCGTTGCTCGAGGCGATCCGCAAGGCGGACGCCGAAGCCGTCGTCATCGGTGTGCCGGACCCCGTCACAGGCGCCGGTCTCACGCCGTTGGAGCTGGAGCTGATCCTTGACGGCATGGATGGCATCCTGATCATCGACGGCACCTATCAGGAATTCGCCAATTACGACCTCGTCGAGGCGGCCGCCACCCACGACCGGGTCATCCTCGTGCGGCCGCTGACCCTGCTCAGTCAGGCTGCCCCGGTGGCCTTTGCCACAGGGTCACCCGAGTTGATGGGCGCTGTGCGGGAGACTCTGGCGCCGTTGCCGCCCCTGCTGCAGGCGTCTGTCCATGCCTGGCTGGCCCAGACGGAGGTCTGGCAGTCCCGCCTCGTCGATGTGGTGGCCGCACGCCAGGCCCTGTATCGGGGCTTGCTGCAGACTCCCGGCCTGCAGGTCTACCCATCGCAGGGGAACTTCCTGATGCTGCGGGGCACGGCCGAACAGGTCGCTTTCCTGACGGATGCCGGCTATCCGGTGCGTGGCGTACCCTTCAATGGACCGCTCGGCGACTGTTGGCAGTTGGCGGTGGCCGATGCGCCCCGTTGTCAGGACCTGCAGGACCAGCTGCTGCAGACGCTACTGGCCCGTTCCACCGAGGGCTGAGTAGGCACCCCGGGCTCATTGGGATGGCCATGATTGGGGCCTGTGGCGCCCGATTTCACCCCTTCTGGAAGTTTCTCCTGGAGGGGGACCTGAGCTTAGAGCCCTGTCCGGTACTCGGAAAGCGACCCCCAATCAGACCGCTCTGCCCCCGATGGAATGGGCCCTTGGTCAGTCTTGCTCCTGCATGAAATGGACGAAGACCTCGTGGGCGACGGGCACGGCGCCGCGGGTTAGCAGCCAGCGGCCGTCTTCGCCCCTGTGGATGAGCTCGTCGGCGGTCAATTTCGCCAAGACCTCAGCATAACGTTCACCGAAGTCCTCGCCGAAGCGGGCGGCAAAGCGGGTGGGGTCCAGCCCTTCGTCCAGCAGGCGAAGTCCCAGGAAGACCGTTTCTTCGATTTCGTCATCACGGCTGAGAGCTTCGTCCTCCTGCCAGGGCTTTGAGCCGGCAAGCACCCGATCGGTGTAGGTGTGCAAGGTCGCCGGATTGCCGTAGCGGCGGCCGTTGAAATGGCTGTGGGCACCCATGCCGAGCCCGATGTAGGGCAGGTTCCGCCAGTAGACGAGATTGTGCTGGGCTTCGAATCCGGGACGGGCAAAGTTGGCGATCTCGTAGTGCCGATAGCCGACGGATTCCAATCGGGCCTTGGCCCACTCGTACATGGCAAAGACGTCGTCCTCGCCCAGGGGGTTCAACTTCCCTTTGCTGACGAGCACGTCGAGGGGCGTCCCCGACTCCACCGTCAGGGGATAGAGCGAGTGGTGCGGCAGGTCCAACGCCAGAGCCTGCTCGATCGTGTCCTGCCAGTCGGCCATCGTCTGGCCCGGCAGTCCGTAGATGAGGTCGATGTTCAGGTTGGTCAGACCGGCACCCCGGGCCATGGCGATCGCTTCGCCGATTGCCTCTGGTCCGTGCAGGCGGTTCAGTGTGGTCAACAACTGGGCGTTGAAGGTCTGGGCGCCGAGGCTGAGGCGATTAAGACCCGCTTCCCGGTACGCCAGCAGCGTCTCGGCCGTGACTGTGCCCGGGTTCGCCTCCAGGGTGATCTCGATGCCGGGCGCCAGGGTCATCCGGGAGCGGATCGTCGCCATCAGGGCGGCAAACTGCTCACCGGTCAGCAGACTGGGGGTGCCGCCGCCAAAAAAGAGGGACATCGCCTCCAAGGGCTGGTCGCCATAGAGGGCCAACTCGGCGTCGAGGACGGGCAGATAACCGACCAAGTCCTGTGATGAGCCAATTTGGGTGGGGAAATCACAGTAAATACAGCGCTGCCGGCAGAAGGGCAAATGGACGTAAAGCCCCATGCTGTCAGCGGATGCTCCCATTGATGTCACTCTAAAACCCTCCAGAAGCCAGATTACCACGACCGTGAATCCTCCCGCCCCCTGCTTCACGGAACCAGGGCGTTTCCAATACAATCAAAGCTAACCATCGCCTTGCCGGCCGGAGGTGGCATGCCCCAGCACACCATCCTCATTGTGGATGACGAGCAACAGATCCTCGACCTGCTGGTCCGGACACTGGGCAGTGAGCATCGCGTCATCACTGCGACCAACGGTGAGGCCGCTCTGACCCTGCTCGAAAAAGAAGACGTCGACCTGATCCTCACTGATCAGCGGATGCCCGACATGAGCGGCGTCGAGTTTCTCGCCCACGCCCAGGCGATCAAGCCCAGTGCCATGCGCCTGGTGCTCACCGGCTATGCGGATCTCGACGACATCATCGCCGCCGTCAACGAGGGCCACATCTACGGGTACGTGTCCAAGCCCTGGGACACCCAGGAACTGCGGCTGATGGTCGCCCGGGCCCTCCAGGCTTATGCGCTCAGCCAGGAGAACCAGCGGCTGGCCCAGCAGATCCAGTTCGGCTACCGGCAGACCCTGGGGACCCTGATCGCCGTCCTTGAGGCCCGTGATGCCTACACGGGCGGTCACAGTGAACGGGTGAGCACATACGCCCGGGCCATCGCCAAGCAGATCGGCCTGACCACGGCGGAGCAGGAGTTGATCGCCATCGGGGCCCTGCTGCACGACATCGGCAAGATCGGCATCCGTGAAAACGTCCTCTGCAAGCCGGACCGGCTGACGACCGAGGAGCGGGCCCACATCCGCACCCATGCCCGCATCGGGGCGAACATCATCGCCCAGAACACAGATCTGCTGCCCGTGCGGCCTATGGTCCTGCACCACCACGAGATGATCAACGGGCATGGCTATCCCGACGGGATGCTGGGCGAGGAAATTCCCTTTTTCGCCCGCATCGTCGCCGTCGCCGACTGTTACGACGCCCTGACGACCACGCGCCCCTATCGGGTGGCCATGCCCCATGACGACGCCAGAGCCGTGCTGATGGGCATCCGCGGCCGTCAGCTCGACAAGGACCTCGTCGACGCCTTCATGGAACACATCGAGTCCGGGGACGGCCGCCAGGGTCGGTCGCTGAAGTCGCGCACGGCCTGACGTGGCGCGCCAGTTCGATTTTTGGTTAGGGCTGTCGCATGGCTGACGCCCGCTCGAACCGCACGGCGCCCTGGGGGTTCCTGCTCATCCTGTGCCTGCTGGTCCTCGCCGGCGGCGGCTTCTGGTTCACGACGACGCCCTATTACACCCTGTATCGGCTGAACCGGGCCGTGGCCGCCCGTGACGTCGCAACCTTCAACCGCTTCGTCGATACGAAATCCGTGATCCAGAACGGGGTCGACTCCCTGATGGGCGATGCCTCGGACATGGTCTGGGGGCCGTCGGATCGTCAGGACGTCTGGCGGGACATCGGGCGCCGCCTGACGGACACGGCCCTGGACAGCCTGAGACCCCGTCTGCAGGAACTGGCGGTGGCCGCAGTCGAGCAACAGCTGCAGAATCGGCTGCTGGCTCTGTCGGACACGACCCGCAACACGCCGGACGTGGCACTGCTGGGTGTCGACTGGCAGGGTGGTGCGGCCAGAGCGACCATCCGGATCTCCGGCAGCGCCCAGCCGGTCGCCTTCGTCATGGAAAAGGGCATTGACGGCCTGTGGCGGGTCGTCGTCCTGGACAAGGCTTTCCTGAAGCAACTGATCCAGATGGCTCGGGATGCGGGTTCGCCTGGATAGGACGCTCGATGCAGCGCGAGGCGCTAAGCCAGGGCGCTGTTCAGCAGCGCCGAGGCGTCCGTCGCAGGCAGGTGGACGCTGAGCCAGTCCTGGACCCGCTGCATCGTTTCGGGCATGAAAAAGAGCGTCGTGTGGTTGGCCTTGGGGATGACGCACAATTGCGGCGAACAGGGCATGTAGCCGGCCAGGCGAGCCACGTCGTAGGGCGGGGATATCCGGTCGCGTTCGCCCGTGATGAACAGCATCTGGTGGTCCGTCAGCCGGCTGACCCGTTCGGGGATGTTCAGCTGGTCGAGGATCCGCTGGATCGAGGGCAAGGCGGCCGGGTGCAGGAAGTTGCGCAGGCGCTCACGCCCGTTGCGGTCCACGAACCGGCAGCGGGACAGGGCCATCGACAGGACGGCACTGGCGGGAAAATCCGACGAGCGCAGCAGGTCCCGGCTGACGCTGGTCAACATTTCCTTTGCCAGCTCGGTCGAGCTCAGGTCCACCCAGAGCGGTGGCTGGAGAAAGACGCCGTGGCGGATCGAGGGGATCTCGGGCAGTGAACCCAAAGTAATCACGGCGCCGATGGAGTTGCCATAGCCGACCGAGATCGGGGCGTCCAACAGTGGCGCCAGATGACGGGCGATAGTCGGCAGGTAGTCCTGCAGCCACGGCGAATGGAGCGGCGGCGCCGCGGGGTGATGACCGGGGAGCGGCACGGCCAGTACGCCGAAACCGGCGTTGAGGAAGGTGCGGTAGATCCCGGCGTTCGGAAAAATCTGGTTCACACCGAAACCATGCAGCGCCAAGACGTAACCCCGCGTCGGCAGTGTGGGTTCCAACTGGAGCACTTCGGCCGTCCCGCGGAGGAGCGGCACCGACATCACCGTCACTTTGCGACAGCCAGTGAGGTGGGCAAAACGAGTGGACACAGGCTCCTCCGCATCATCGCAGCCGCAGGCGGCATCGCCTGAATCATCCGGTCACCTGTCTGCCACCGCCACTCCGCTGGCGGGGCATGCCGGAAACCCTTTGCCTCCACTCTATCAAACCAAACCTGTACAACCAGCCGCATTGCCATAAGGATTTACGGCGTTTCGTGTCGGCATGTTGCATCGTCGGGGGGCGCCTCGTAACGGCCAGCGTTACCAAAAGGGCTTGGCCTCTCCGTGCATCACCCTGCGCTGGCCGCAGGTAGCGTCGGAAAGACGCCGGAAACGCCCCGTCCGGGACACGGTGGGAACCGCAACAGGCCTGATCCGGAAAAGTTCGCCGGCCCGGCGTTGAGTATACGGGCCGGCACACGTTATGCTGCCTGCACAAGGGCTCCGGTCTGGCACTGCCCTGGCTGGGCGCAAGCGAGGTAATGCATCGTGGGATTGCGGGTGGCACCCCAGGAAATCGAGATCCTGACCCTCTGGGCCTTTCAACAGGCGGCGGTGGATCGCCTTTGGGTGCTCCGAGCTGACCAGTGGGGCGATGCGCGGGCAGACAGCAGCCTCACGATCGCCGTGCAGCTGGGGGCGCCTCAGGCGGGTGCCGCGGCGCCGGATACCGATACCTCCGACTGGGAAGACCAACTGAACGGTCTCATGCCGCCGGATGTCTCCCTGCAGGTCCTCGCCCCCAGCGCCGACGCCGCCAGCCCAGGGGGGGTCGAGGTTTTCCGGCGGCCCAAGAATGCCAGTCCGAAGCCCTAGGCCACCTTCACGCCCTTTTTAGTCCAGCAGCGTCTGTGGTGCATCGTTCTTTTTGACGGCCAAGCGCCCGTACATGCGGGTCAGATCCCGCAAACGGGTTTGCTGGAACACCGTCCACTGCTCCGGCAACATGCGCCAGTTCCAGTTGCCGTGGCCCTGGCCGGGCAGGTTCATGCGGGCTTCGGTGCCCAGATCCAGCACATCCTGCATCGGGCTGATCGCCATGTCGGCGACGGAGCCCAGGCCAAGGCGGATCAGGTCCCAGGCGATGTCGTGCCCGTCGCGGCCGAGGTAGCTCTGCACCGCCTGGCGGTCGATCTCACTCAGTTTTTCGAACCATCCCTGGGTCGTGTCGTTGTCGTGCGTGCCCGTGTAAACCACGCAGTTGCGCGTGTGGTTGTGGGGCAGGAACGGGTTGATCGGCGCATCGAAGGCGAACTGGAGGATTTTCATCCCCGGGAAACCCAGGGCATCCCGCAGGGCTTCC
>JACMPN010000412.1 GCA_014377495.1 Candidatus Sericytochromatia bacterium | reverse complement strand
CGGTGTTGTTGGTGCTGCTGGCGATCCGCACCTTGTAGCTCTTGGCATCCGGAGCGGCGTTCCAGCTGAAGGTCACGGGAGCTTTGGCGGAACCGTCCACCGACGGGCTCAGGTTGGGCGTCCAGGCCACGTTCATCGGGGGGATGGTCCTGGAACCTTCGCTGCCCATGATGACGAACTCGGTCGTCGTGTAGAAACCATAGGTATCGCTACCAGCCTGGTGATAGACGGTGGCCTTGTCCTTCACTTCGGCGAGGTTCGCCCGGTCAAAGGCGACCCGGTAGGTGCCGCCGGGCACCTTCTCGAAAGTGAAATTGCCCTGCTTGTCGGCCTGGCGCACTTCCCGGTTGCTGGTGACGTTGTTGATCTTTTCGATCAGCCGGACAGTGGCGTTCTCAAAAGGCACGGTGCCCTTGATGACGTTGCCGGTGATGTTCAGGGTGGAGGCGCCGGGGGTCGTGCCGGGGATGCCGGCCGGGCAGGCGGCGAGCATCGGAGCGGCAGCGAGAACGGCGATGAGGGTCTTGGTCATAACTTTGGTCATGGTGGGTCTCCTGTTTTGCTAGAGGGTCGGACGGATCCGACCTGTGGACTGCCACACGATCAGCAAAGTTCCCGTGTGGAAGATACGGCTTACGTTATGTGAAGCAGTGTAACCGAAAAACCGCCGGTCAGCCAAAAACCCACCTTAATTCCTGGCAAATCCCGTCCTGCAATCAGCCCGGGATCAGGATTAAAGCAAACAGTCATCGACTATTAAGTGCCATCGATAAGCGATACAAAGTCAGCCGGCAACCGTGTAAGCCCTCGGCGCAGGGGGTGATTCGGGACCGGCTGAATCCGGGACGAAACAGCAGGCAAGCCGCCCATGTTACGATGCCCATCCGTCGGAATGGCCCATCAGAAGCCGCCTGCGAACGCTTTCAAGCCCCTGAAACAGCCATCCGACAGCGAGGACGTGCCCTTGAGCGGAAAGAAGTGGCGCGCCCGGCTGGTCGCCGCGGCTGCGATCATCGGCCCCGGCATCATCGCCGCCAGCATGGTCAACGATGCGCCGGGCATCGCGACCTACGCGATCGCCGGGGCGAACTACGGTTATTCGATCCTCTGGATGATCCTCGTCAGCACCCTCGTCCTGACCGTCGTCCAGGAAATGGCCGCCCGCATGGGCGCAGTCACGGGCAAAGGCCTCTCCGATCTGGTCCGTGAGGTCTTTGGCCTGCGGGTCACGTTCCAACTGCTGGTCGGCCTGCTGATCGCCAACCTCGGCACCACGGTCGCCGAGTTTGCCGGGATCGCCGCCAGCCTGGAGATTTTCGGCATTTCCCGCTACATCAGCGTCCCGCTCGGTGGCCTCTTCGTCTGGCTGCTCCTCGTCAAAGGGTCTTACGACCGGGTCGAAAAGGCCTTTCTCTTCGGCAGCCTGTTTTTCATCCTCTATGTCATCAGCGGAATCATGGTCCATCCGCCCTGGCCCGAGGTCCTGCGGGCCACCGTCTCCCCCACCTGGCACTGGGACGCCGGCTTCATCAGCACGATGGTCGCCCTGATCGGGACCACCGTCACCCCCTGGATGCAGTTTTTCCTGCAGTCGAGCATCGTCGACAAACGCATCAAGATCGATGACTACGCCGTCAGCCGTCTCGACGTCATCGTCGGCTGCATCGCCGCCAACGTCATCGTCTTCTTCATCATCGTCACCGCCGCCGCCACGCTGCACCCGCACGGGATCCGCGTCGAATCGGCCGCCGATGCCGCCCGGGCCCTCGAACCCTTCGCCGGCCACTGGGCCGAGGTCATCTTTGCCCTCGGCCTCTTTAATGCCAGCCTCTTCGGTGCGGCCATCCTGCCACTGTCCACCTCTTATTCCATCTGCGAAGGGTTCGGCTGGGAGTCCGGGGTCGACAAGACCTGGCGGGAAGCCCCCTGGTTCTTCGGCATCTACACGGCGCTGATCGTCGTCAGTGCCTTGGCCATCCTCATCCCCGGGGCCCCGCTGATCCCGATCATGTTCTGGTCCCAGGTCCTGAACGGCGTGCTCCTGCCCTTCGTGCTGATCATCATGCTCAAACTCGTCAACAACCGCCGGCTGATGGGCGAACACGTCAATTCCCCCTTCGGCAACGTCATCGCCTGGTCCGCGGCCGGCCTGCTCTTCCTGCTCTCGGCCCTGATGCTCGTCTTTAGCCTGGTGCCGGGGTTAACTGCGTAGATGTTCTACTTTTACAGCCATCTCTGGCGCCTGCCGGTCCTCGGCAGGGACGCCCGCCTGTTGGGCCGGATCGAGGACTTCGCCCTGAGTAGCGTCAGCAGCCTGCCGCGCATCACCGGGCTCCTCGTCAAAAACCGCAGCGGCGTGCATTTCGTCGACTGGGCCCAGGTCGCCCGGCTCAGCGACAAGGGCATTTACCTGCGCGAAGCCACCGACACCCTGATGATGCCGCCGCCCCCGGAAAATACCTGGCTGCTCGCCCGCGACGTGCTGGATGCCCAGGTCGTCGACGTGAATGGCGCCAAGGTCCTGCGGGTCAACGACGTGCAATTGCAGGAACTGGAAAACGAACTTTTCCTCACCGGCGTGGACCTCGGCCTCTGGGGCATCGCCCGCCGCCTGGGCTTTGCCGTCTGGCTGGCCTGGCTGACGAAGTCATTCCGGATCCCCGTCCGCGAGGGGCTGATCGCCTGGGGCATGGTCGAGGCCATCAACAAGGGCCGGGCCCCCATGCAGCTCACGGTCAGCCACGATCGGCTCATCGGCATGCACCCGGCCGACCTGGCCGAGATCGTCGCCGAACTGGGCCACGAGCAGCGGATGAGTCTCCTCATGCAGATGACCGACGAACAGGTCGCCGAAATGGTCGAGGAATCCGAACCCGACCTGCAGGCCGTCATCCTGGACGAGTTGGGTGATGACCGGGCCGCCGACATTTTGGAGGAAATGTCCCCCGACGAGGCCGCCGATATCCTGGGCGAAATGCCGGAAGACGAGGCGGAACGGCTGATCGGCCTGATGGACACGGAGGACGCCGCCGAGGTCCAGGCCCTGATGCAGTATGCAGAGGACACGGCCGGCGCCCTGATGACGCCGGCGTTTCTGGATCTGCCGGCCCATCTGACCGTGGGCGAGGCGCTGGCCTGGCTCAGGGAACATCAGACGGAGGCCGAGGTCGTTTACTACTGCTACTTAGTGGAAGATGAACGGCTGGTGGCCGTGATGAGCCTGCGCACCCTGATCTGTTCCCCACCAGAACGACCGCTGCTCGAACTTGCCGAGACGACGATCTACAAAGTCGCCCCCGACGCCGATCGCGAAACCGTGATCACGATGATGCACCGCTACTCGCTGATGGCCCTGCCCGTCGTCGAAGCCGACGGGACCATGCTCGGCCTGATCACGATCAACGACGTGCTCGATCTGGTCATCGACCGCGAACAGATGTGAGTCGGGCGGCTCTTTTGCCGCCCTATTTGTCCGAGTTGGCGACGGCGTACCTGCCATCGCTCGAACTGATGCCCTTGAGGTACGCTTTCATATAGTTGCGGGTGGCGACGGTGGCCTCGACCATGCCGACGGGCGAATATTCCGGCTCGTCGAGAAAACCGCCCATCGTCGCATGGACGCTGGTGGACGACTGGGCGTGGGCAAACAGGTCCTGCAGGCTGTGGAGACCCACGCCGATCTCGGTTTCGGCCTCGTTGTAGGCGCCCTTGCGGCCGTACTCGATCGCCCGCTCCAAGTGCTTGCGGGCGAAGATCAGTCGCGAGTCCTCACCGCCCCGGTTGAAATTGAAGTGACGGTCCAAGGCGCCGATGGGACTGGGGCCGGTCGAACCATAAGGAGTCTTGCCGTTGTCGACGTTGTTGCAGACCTCGCCGAAACGGATGGCCTGTGCCGTAGAAAAACCGACCGCCTTGGCGATGGCATAGGTCCCGTAGCCGGCACCGCCGTCGTGGATGTGCTGCCCGGGCACGCCGCCGTGAAAATCCTCATGCCAGGTCAACGGCACTTCCGTATTGGGGATTCCCTTTAACGCATGCGGATACCGCTGCTTGGGTGTTTCACCGGTCGGATGCAGCGTCTGTTTGTCCGGCAGGGGCTTCGTCCAGTCCTTGCGGCTGTTCGCCCGGGCATCCATGACGACGCCCACGGAATTTTTCACCTTGGCGAACGCCTCAGGGTCGTGAAGCAGTTTGTCGAACATTTTGCCCTGGATCCAGATGCTGTGCCCGCCGACCTCGGTGTCCGGCACGTAAGTGGTCTGGCGGACAGCATGAACGAAGGATTCGTCGGTGCGGCCGGCCCCTTTGATGCCCGTCAGGCCGAGCCTGGCCATGAAGCCTTCGGGATCATACTGGGCAACCGGTGTCCCCATGGCCAGGGATTCAATGTAAGCCTGCTCCTGGGCGGGTGAGGTGTAACCAGAGGGTTTGCCGGTCACCTTGATGACCATCTGCATCGCCTGCCGTGGATCGACCGTCAGATAAATCTGGTCCGGATCGTAAGCAGCCGGCGTCTTGGCGGTGAACCGCTGCGGAATCACATGCTGGTGCGGGTGGGCCGGCTGGGCACGGGTCGGCCGCTGTGCCGGCGTCACACGATGCGCCCCGGTGATCGTCTCCACTGCCATCGCTCGACACCCTTCCTTTATCACACGCCTAACTGACTGCAGTGGTTATCGTTAAATCCTGACTAAACTTGCTTAACCTTACGAAGAAAATGCCGGGCAACAACCAATCCCCCCGGACTCCGCTAGGGCTCGGGAACCTGGTTCGGGGCCAGAATCGGGAAAAGCTGACTGCCATATGCTGGAGCGCATGCTTTATGACACCCAAGGCGTGGGCGTCCCCCTTCACCATCGCGGACATGTAGTCCTTGGCCTGATCAAAGGAAATGTGCGGCGGCAATGGCGGCACGTCTGGATCCACAATGGCTTCGTAGACGACAGGGCACGTGGCGGCGAGCGCCTCGTCCCAGGCGGAGGCGACGCGACCGGGATCGTCGACCCGGATTCCTTTCAGGCCAATCGACTCGGCGTAGCGCGCAGAGGGGAAATCGGGCAGTTCCTGGGATGCCTTGAAGGCCGGAGTGCCCTCCATGGCGCGCATCTCCCAAGTCACCATATTCAGGTCACGGTTGTTGAGGACCATGACGATCAGGCGCGGGTCCTCCCAGTCCCGCCAATAGCGGGCGATCGTCAGCAATTCGTTGATGCCGTTCATCTGCATGGCGCCGATGCCGACGAGGATCGCCACCCGTTTGCCGGCGTTGAGCACGCAGGTCGACTTCCTGCTGATAGTCGCCGCCGACGGAGAACCGGGCCGTCTGGCCCACGACGGCGATGACGGGCTGGTGATCCAGCTTGGCGTCGTAAAGGCCATTGAGCAGGTGGATGGCGCCGGGCCCCGATGTGGCCATGCAGGCGCCGATTTCACCGGTGAATTTGGTGTGGGCGCTGGCCATGAACGCCGCCTTTATGTGGCACTATTCAGACGTTGACGCTTTGTTGAACACGTCATGTCACTCCGTCCATGCAACCAGCGCAGTGATCACCCATCTTCCCTGCGGCTGCGTTGAAGAGAGTTCACCCGACATGGGTTCGTTCCATTTGACACTCCTGCCCATCCTCATCGGTCTCGTTTCATGCCAACCGGCGACCATGAGTCCCGACCAGCCCCAGCCCGCTACGCCGGGACAGACGACGCCGGGACAGACGACGCCAGGACAGGCGACCCCGGGACAGACGATACCGGCTGAGCCCGGCGCAACGTCGGCCCCCAGTGCCGCCTTCAGCCTGCATGGCACCGTCGTCCTGGGTGAGCAACCTTTTGCCAACGCCGCCGTCTTCCTCGTCCTGGGCCAGCCCGGTGTCACCCCCGCCAATGCCGCACTCGACGTGCAGACGGGCGTCACCACCGACTCGACCGGCCGATTTTCCTTGCCACTCAAGTCAGCGCTGCCGGCTGATAGCCTATTCCTGATCGCCGTCAAACGGGGCCCCACCACCCTCTATTCCTTGCCCATGAACGCGCAACAGGTCGCTGAGAACGCCTTGGCTACAGTTGCCCCCTACGACACGGACATCCGCATCGGGCTGGTGACGACGATCCTGGGCAAGAAATTCACCCCCAAGCTCGCCGAACTCGCCCTCAGCCGGCCTGACTCGGCCGCAGCCCGGCAACGCTGCCGCGATGGCGTGGCCAGGGTCGCCGGCCTGCAACCGACCGTCACCACTGTCCTGGCACAGTCCCCCAAGGATCAGCGCCTGCTCACGGCCTACGCCGCCATCGGGACCCAGCCGGATGCCGCCGCCATCGAGAGTCTGGCCAACATCGCCATGAACGCCTCCGACCTGCAGGATACCTTCCGGGGCACGCTCGACAGCCTGCACCAGGGCGTCGTCCGCAACATGCTCGACAGTGGGGCGTTGTTCACCGTCTCGCCATGGCTGTACGGCTTCGAGGTCCCCCAGGTGGTCCGTGACGGTGTGACCACGCCAACGATCCGGTTCCAGGGCAAGACTGACACGGTGGCGGCCACGACGGTCGCCCTGAACGCAGGCGCCGTGGTGCCGGAAATGATCAGCCGGATCAACCTCTACCTGGGCAATACCCTGATCACGCTGGGACGTGTCGATGCGCCGGGTGGCGGCGGTGGCGGCGGCGGCGGGGGTGCGGCGCCACCACCCCTGCCACAACTTGCTGGCTCAGCCCGATAGTTCAGAGAGGATCCGTTATGCGCCGTTTCATCATTTTGAGCCTCATTCCCGCCTTGCTCTCCGCCTGCCAACCGGGCCCGTTCACGGCACCCGTCCCGGCACCGACCGCCATCGCCTACCGGGCCGACCAGCCAGTGCTCATCGGCCGGGTCATGGCCCCGGGCTTTACGGTCAAGGCAACCTCCGCCCAGGTCGTGGACTCGGCCCTCGTCGCCCTCATCGATGGTAACGGCGTCACCCAGGCCGGTGGCTCGACAAATGCCGCCGGGGCCTTCACCCTCTTTCCGGTCTCCAACAGCTTCGTCGCGACCGACGGGGCGTTCTACACCCTGAGGGTGTCCCGCCGCCTCCCCACTGGCGGCAGCCTCTCCCTGCACACCACCGTCAAGCTTGTCGGCACCGGCTGGACCTCAATCACCGGCACCACCGTCGTCGTCAACCTGACCACCACGGCAATCGCCCGCATTGATGCCGAAGACGTCGCCGTGACGCCGGAGCTGACCATGGCCAAGGTGTCAGGGGTCAACTTCGACGTCCTGTCGGCCATTGGCGCCTGGAGCGTCGCCCGCCTCACCGGCCGGGTAGTAGGACTGACGGCTCAACTGACCGACGGTACGGACGCAGGAGGCGGTGAGGCCGTGACCTATGCCGGAAATTACACGATCACCGACGCAACGAGCCTGGCCAACTTTAAGGGCTACACGGCGATCACAGGCAACCTGACCGTGACGGCCCCCGGCCTGGCGGCCGTCAACCTGCCCAATCTGACGACGATCGGCGGCAACTTGACCATCGACACCCAAGCAAGCCTGACGCAAGCGATCCTGCCTTCCTTGCAGACCGTCACTGGCGCGCTCTCGTTGCAGGCCAACCCCCTACTGGCTACGGTCGGCCTCTCCAGCTTGACCTCCGTCGGTAGCACCCTGACCATCAGTGGCGACGCCGCCCTGACCAGTCTGGCGGGCTTGTCGGGCCTCACGTCCGTCGGGACCGCCCTGACCATCAACAACAATGCCGCCCTGACCACGCTCGGTCTGACGGCCCTGCTCAACGTAGCCGGCGCCTTCACCGTGACGAACAACGGGGCACTGCCCCTCGTCGGCCAGATCAATCCCCTGCGAAACGTGCAGCTGCAGGCCCCGCTGCCGACAGCCACGACGACGACCGGCAACGCCCCATGACGACAGGAGCCCACCTCGACGGTCTCACGCCCATGTCCACGGAGAAATCACCCATGCGTCGCCTGCTCACTGCCTGCCTCGTCTTCGCCTTGATCACCGCCTGCCAACCTGGCCCGATGACCGTGTCGTCAGGCCAGCCACCGGCCGGGCAGGCCACCACCGACACGCGTCCGGTGCTGATCAGCGGTCGGGTGATGGGCCCCGGATTTGCCATCAAGGCCACTACGGGCGACGTCACAGGCAATGCGGGTGTCGCCCTGCTCGACCGTACGACCAACGCCACGTTCGCCGGTGGCGTCACCGATGCGGCAGGCAATTTCACCCTCTACCAGAGTGCCCCGCCCTTTGTCCCTGTCGTGGGCACCTTCTATGTCCTGGAGGCATCCAAACGGCTCTCCACCGGGGCCTTCGTCACCCTGCGGACCATGGTCGAGCGCAAGGTCAGTAGCTGGAACTCGGTCACCGGCGCCACCGTGATCATCAACCCGACGACCTCCGCCCTCGTCAAGCTCGGCGTGCTTCCGGCTGCACTCATGTCGACCGTCTCGGGTGCCAACTTTGACGTCGTGGCCGCCATTACCGGCAAGACGATAGAACAGGTAGGTGGAAAGGTCGCCGAATCGACTGCCGTGTTGTTGGCCGGTCAGGATCCCGGCGGGGCCAAACCCACCACGTTCGCTGGAAACTACACGATCACCGATGCGGCGAGCCTGGCCAACTGTAGGGGCTACACGACGATCGCCGGCAGCCTGACTGTGGCGGCCCCCGGTTTGGCGTCCGTCAGCCTGCCCAACCTGAAGACTATCAGCAGCAACTTGACCGTCGACAACCAAGCCAGCCTGACGCAACTGAGCCTACCTTCCTTACAGTCCGTCGGTACCCTTTCGCTGCAGGGGAACCCCCAACTGTCTACGTTCGGGCTCTTCAGCCTGGTCACCGTCGGGGGCAACGTGACCATCAACAACAATGCCGCCCTGACCAGTGTGGTGGGTTTATCGGGCCTCACGACCGTTGGGATCAGCGTGATTATCACCAACAATGCCGCCCTCACCAGTCTGAAGGGCTTGTCGGCTCTCGCCACCCTTGGGCTCACCCTGGACATCAGTAACAATGCCGCCCTGACCAGTCTGGCGGGTTGGTCGGGGCCCACGACCATCGGGCTCAACCTGATCATCAACAACAATGCCGCCCTAACCAGTCTGGCGGGTGCGGCGGGGTCCATTACCACCGGGCTCAGCGTGGCCATCACCAACAATGCCGCCCTGACCAGTCTGGCTGGCTTGTCACGCCTCACGGCCGTCGGGCTCAACCTGACCGTCAGTGGCAATGGCGCCCTGACCAGTCTGGCGGGGTTGTCGGGTCCCACCACCCTTGGAGGCACCTTGGCCATCACCAACAATGCCGCCCTGACCAGTCTGGCGGGGTTGTCGGG
>JACMPN010000411.1 GCA_014377495.1 Candidatus Sericytochromatia bacterium | reverse complement strand
GGACCGTCCTCCTTGCGCACCTTTGATCCCGAACCGACCCCGCCCCCCACCACCGAGCCCATCCCGGCCCCGACCCCAGACCCGGTGCCGACGACGGCGCCGACGGCGGTGCCGACGGCGGCACCGAACGGGGGCGCCCTCCCCGCCCCGACAGCCACCCCCACGCCGCGGATCGACAACGCCATCACCGTCGTGAACGGCACGAATCCGGCCACCGGCGCCGTGGACCTGTGAGGCGCCCCATGCGACAGGCCGTTTCCGGAAACCAGCACCCGTCGATTGAGGTTGGGACATGACACACGCACCTGCTGATCACGTTTTCGGCCGTCAAACCCGGCTCGGCCTGGCCGCTGCCGTGGTGTTGGCCGCCGGATGCCAGACCGTGCCGGCGGCCACGCCGGATGCCAGCCGGGCCACGATCGACGTCGTGATCAACCCCGGCTTCACGACCCAGGCCATGACCACCGACGTGCATCACTACGTGGCCAGCCTGTACGACGTCAGCAATGTGCGAGAGACGCAATACGTGGTGGCCCCGTTCGGCAGCACCCGGACGGTCCGGTTCGACAATGTGCCACTCGGCACCCACCGCGTCGCGGTCGAAGCTTTTGGGTCGCCCGGTGAGACCTACAATATCGCCGAAAGTAGGACCACGGTCTCCGGCGCAAGCGTCACAGTCACCGATACCGGAATCCTCAACAACCAGACGTTGACGGTCAACCTGAAACTGGTCAAGGCCGGGGCCAAAGCCTTGGACGATGCCGCCAATCCGTTCGTCGTCCACCCCTATACGGTCGTCAAGAGCGCCGTCAGCAGCGACTTCGTCTGGATCCCGCCGTTCACGGCCTACCAGCTGATCACACCCGCCAATTGCGGCGGCAACGTGCGGTTTTCCATCGCCGACTCGGCCCGGCCAGCCGGCTACTGGGTCGCATCACGCCCCGCGGCCGGGACGCCGGGGACCCATTGGCGTGACAGGGTTTTGGGCGGGTTCTACTGCGGCAAATACGAAGCGTCGCGCTCGAACGCCACCAATGCGATCCCCGGCGGCAGCTCGGAATTGTCCGTGCGGAGGATTGTGATCCCCTGGCGGGCCATCACCTTCCATGATGCCGTCAACGCGTGCCGCACCTATCATCCCCGGTGCGGCCTGATCAACGACGAAGAATGGACGGCCATGGCCGTCTGGACCCAACTCCATAACCTGACGGTCTATGGCAACAACAACGGCAGCCTGCAAGACACGGACGACACCGCTGTCACGTTTACCGACGACACGGCCGTCGCCAGCGGCGCCGCCATCACAGGCTCCGGTAACAGGGCCGGCTGGATCGCGCCGGTGAACCTGACGACGCACACCGGGACAGACGATGGTGTCTATGACCTGAACGGCAACGTCGAGGAATGGACTGCCACGGTCGGCACGACCGGCACCAGCTATCGTATCGACGATGCGGACAGCGGCCGACCTCATCCCGCCAGCAATTACGTCACCAGTCTGGCCACCCATAGCCTGCTGAGCACCTTCGGCCTGCCTGCGACGACGGCCGGCGCCGGCGTTCCCGCTTTCGGTTTCGATCGTTGGACGACGTCTGCCACCAGCAACGAGCGAGCCGTGCGCGGTGGTTCCTGGGGCGATGTAGCAGGCGCCGGGGTCTGGTGCATCCAGATGAGTTATGCCCCGACCGCCATCGCCGGCACTGTCGGCTTCCGACCAGTCTTGAGGTTCTGACCCATGCGTGAGCAAATTGGACACATCCCGACCGCACCGGGGCGGCTCCGCCGGGCGCTGGGGCGGACGCTCCTGGGCTTCAGCCTGTTGGCTGCCGCCTGCACAGTCAGTCCGACGCCCGGCTTGCCCACCGGAAGCCTCCGGGGTGCCGATGGCGACCCGGCGGCTGGCGCTGCCTCGATCCGGGTGTCCCTGACGGTGCCGACCGATTTTGCCGCCAAGGCACTGTCTCCCAGGACCGCCGCGAACATCAACCACATCACCGTCAAACTCCTGAACTGGAACGGGTCGATCGTGACCGGCACCGTCGCGGGCACTAACCATCCCACGGCGAATAACACGGTCATGACGATGCACTATTCCAACGTGCCGGCCGGCATGTACAAGATCAGTGCCGAGGCCTTTTCGAGCCCCGGAACGGATACCGTGTCGATCACCCAGGGAGGTGCCCAGAACTCCTCAAACGTCGTCACGGTCAGCGGGAGTGGGGCAAGCTATTCGGTGTCGGGCGCATTGAACGTCATCCTGCCGTTGCTGCCGGGGATCGGGGATCGGCTCGACACGACCGTCAACGTCGCCAGCGGGCTCGGGACGGGGGTCAGTCACCTGGCGCCCGAGGATATCGCCTCTGAATTGACTGTGCACACCGTGGTGACCAATGTCGGGGGAGTCAGCAGCGACTTCGTCTGGATCCCGCTGTTTACGGCCTATCAGCTGATCAACCCGGCGAACTGCGGCTCGGCTGTGGTGCCTGTGGGCGGCAGCACCCTCGCGATGAACACGCTCCCTGTCGGGTATTGGGTGTCGGCGGTGCCGGGTGGCGCCCCAAACTCGGACTATCGGGAATCCAAGCTCGGCGGCATCTATGTCGGCAAGTTTGAAGCCTGCCACGCCGATGCCGTCGTCAGCCCGTCGACCAATCCCTCGGACGTCGGCAGTTCCCCTGCCATGGCGGTGAAGTCCAACGTCGCACCGTGGACGAATATTGATTGGGACCTGGCCGCAAAGACGTGCCAGGAATTCCACCCCGCCTGCCATCTGATGGGCGACGACGATTGGACGGCGGTGGCCGTCTGGTCGATGATCAACAACGCCGTTGTCAAGGGCAACAACAATAACAACGGCGACATCGGGGGCGCCGTCACCTTCACGGACGACCTCACCCAGTCCGGCACGTTCCGCACCCTGACCGGCTCCGGGGGCCTGGCGACTTCGCATAACGGCTTGTCCACGGGCGTCTTTGACATGAACGGCAATGTTTCGGAATGGACCGCGTCGATCAGCCGGTCCAATGCCTTTGACCGCTGGGTGGTGGCCGGTGCTGACACGTTTCTCACTATGCCGCTGATCACCCGCTCCGTCGTCGGGCTGATCACCGATCCCTTGTTGGCGGCCTACGGCGCGCCGCTCGACGGCAGTACGGCAAATGCCTCCTTTGGCAGTGATGCGGTGCTGTTCGCCGGCACGGGCACGACGCGCAAGACACACCGGGGCGGGTGCTGGTCCGATGGCACTGATGCCGGCATCTGGTACATGAACATGACGCAGGTTCGGACGGCGAACACGAACGCCAACATCGGATTCCGTCCGGTGCTGCGCTTCTAGCCGCAGGGGGCGCCTCGACCCACGCCTGGCATGTGGTAGAGTCACGTGCCGGTCGGCAGTGGCATGTTAAAATCCCGGGCAAGAGGATTTTATGCAGACTGCACCCCATCCCCAGGCTGAGTTACTCGCGGCGGATCCGGACGGCTGGTCATTCTGGGCCTGGGAAATCTCCCTGACCCTGCTGCACCCCTGGACGACGGCCCGCGACACCTGCCACAGCAAACGCAACCTCGTCGTCGCCGTCTGTCGGGACGGGATCACGGGGTTGGGTGAGGCGCCACCGCTGCCACGCTACGACGAGACGCCCGAGGGCTGCATGGAGGCCGCCCGCAGTCTGGCCGGGGCCTGTCTGTCGATGCCCGTCTGGGGTCATCGGCAATTCCTGCGCCGGCGGGAGGCCGTCACAGGCTATCTGGCGGCCAAATCCGCTGTCGATGCCGCCATCCTCGACTGGCACGGCAAAAAGGCCGGCCTGCCCCTGCACGCCCTGCTCGGCCTGAGCGGCGGCACCCTGCCCCTGACGAGCTACAGCATCGGCATCGACACGCCGGACATGGTCGAGCAGAAGATCATCGAAGCAGCCCCTTACCCCATTCTGAAGGTGAAGCTGGGCGGCGAACATGACCGGGAGATCATGACCCGGATCAGCGCCCTCACCGACAAGCCGATCCGGGTCGACGCCAACGAAGGCTGGAAGAACGCCGACGAAGCGTTGTCGATGATCCGCTTTCTGGAAGACATGAACGTCGTCATGGTCGAGCAACCGCTCCCGGCCAAGTTCCTCGAGGACATGCGCTGGCTGCGGGACAAGACCCGCCTGGCCCTCATTGCCGACGAATCGACGTACGTCATCCAGGACCTGACCCGGCTGCGGGGCGCCTTCGACGGCATCAACATCAAGCTGTCCAAGGCCGGTGGTCCCCAGGCGGCGCTGGACAAGATCATCATCGGCAAGTCACTGGGCATGAAGATCATGATCGGCTGCATGATCGAGAGCAGCCTCGGAATCACGATGGCCGCCCAACTGGCCTCCCTGGCGGACTATCTCGACCTGGACGGCAACCTGCTGATCACGGACGACCCGTTCGTCGGCGTCACCGTCGTCGACGGTCAGCCGATCCTGCCCGCAGGCCCAGGCCTCGGGGTCCGGAACCGCTAGGCACTTCCCACGGACCGGCCCATAAACCGGTGCGGTTACACTGTTAAAACCCGTTCACCCTGGGGCTTCGCCCCGTCAGAAGGAACGCGCCAGCCATGACCGATTCCCCGTTTCCCGCCGGCCCTGCCGTCGAGCACGTCACCGCCCTGTTGGAGATAATGACGCTGATGATCCGGGCGGACGGCACCATCGATCACGACGAGATTCTGCAGTTCATGGAAACCATCGAACATCAGGCGCCGTTCGACGAGATCGGCAATGCCCATCTGTTCCGCCTGGCCCAGCAGACCGGCAACCTCACATTCGAGGGCGGTGTCGAAGGCCATCTGGAGCGCCTGAAGGGTGTCCTGGACGAGGCAGCCCGTCTGCGGGCCTATCAACTGGCCTGGGAACTCAGCGGTGCCGACGGCCATGTCGACGGGCGGGAGGCGGCCCTGCTGGCCGCCATTCAGCGCATATTCGGACTTAGCGACGCCCAGATCGCCAGCCTCTAAGCGGAATCCCGCACACCATGGCACGCATGCGTCTGAACATGCGTTGACTGAGGGCCGAAGGGGACGTTCGGTTCCCTCCTTATTTCTGAAGGAACGCCAGGGCACTCATATGCACCCAGTGGAACCCTCAGTGGTTGTTCCGGTGGGGTTCAGGGTGCGCCGGATTTGGGACGGTTCCCGACGACAGGTCCTCATGGACCTTAGGAGGGGTTCGGCCCAAAGGCGGTGTGCCATGGACCCTACCGGGACAACCACTTGTACATGATGACTTCATCGACGTACTGCCCGTCGACGCGCCATTCCTTGACCCGCCGGCCTTCCTCGATGAAGCCCAGTTTTTGATATAGGCTGATGGCCGGCGTGTTGTGGCTGCGGACGTAGAGCGGCACCTTTTCGATGGTGCCCTTGCCCTCGGCCCAGGCGAGGGCCTCGGCAACCAACGCCTTGCCGATGCCCTGACGCTGCAGGGCGGAAAGCAGCCCCATCGACAGCGTGGCGACATGGTTGCGGCGGGCCGGCGCATGGCGGGCGATCCCCAGATGGCCCAGCAGCTCGCCGTCGACGTAGGCGCCGAACATCTTGCCCCGCCGGTTTTCCGATTCGATGAAATCATGGGCCTGGGCCACCGTCATGTCCGCCGCGTCCTTGCTGAAAAAGTGGTTGCTCTCGCTGAACAACTGCTGCATGAACGTGACGTAGGCTTGCGCCTCGTCCGGCTGCACCACCCGGATCGCACAGGTGCGTCCATCACTCAGGGAAATCGTCTGAAACACTTTACCCACCGTCGTTGCCGTCATGCCGCTGCCGCCCCTTTTCACTGAAGCGCTATCCATTGGAACCAAGTCCTTACCCGAGCACGGCCAAAGCCTGCCGCAAATCCTCGATCAGATCCTCGGTATCCTCGATACCCACCGAGAGCCGGATCAAACCGTCCGTCACCCCACGGGCCCGCCGCTCGTCGGCCGGGATCGCCAGGTGGGTCATCGTCGCCGGATGCCCGATGAGCGACTCGGCGCCGCCCAGGCCCTCCGCCAGGGCGACCAGCTCCGTCCGGGTGACGACCTGCTTGCCGCCGTCCAGGCCGCCGACCACCTCAAAGGAGATCATCCCGCCGAAGCCCCGCATCTGCCGCTTGGCCAGCTCGTGCTGGGGGTGCTCCGCCAAGCCCGGATAGTGCACCACAGTGACCAGCGGGTGGGAGCGGAGGAACTGGGCCACGGCATTGGCGTTGATCTCGTGCTGCTTCATCCGCAAGGCCAGGGTCTTCACCCCGCGCAGCGTCAGCCAGCAGTCAAACGGTCCCGGAGTCGCCCCCATGCTGTTCTGGCGGAACTTGAGGGCCGTGTGCCAGGTCTCGTCGTTGGTCATGATCGCCCCGCCGACGACGTCCGAATGGCCGCCGATGTACTTCGTCGTGCTGTGCACGACGAGATCGGCCCCCAGGTCCAGGGGCGTCTGCAGGTAGGGACTGGCAAAGGTGTTGTCCACGCACAACGAGGCCCCGTGCTGACGGGTGATGGCGGCGATGGCCGGGATGTCCGCCAGGCGCAACAGCGGGTTGGTCGGCGTCTCCAGCCAGACGAGCTTGGTGCGATCGGTCATCGCCGCTTTGACGCTGGCCAGGTCCCGGGCATCGACGAAGGTGAAGCTCAGGCCGAACTCGGTGAGCACCTTCTGGAACAACCGGTAGGTGCCGCCGTAGACGTCGTCGGAGGCGACGACGTGGTCACCGGCCTTCAGGCACATCAGCACGGTCGTGGTGGCGCCCATCCCCGAGCTGAAGCAGAGCCCGAACCTGGCCTCTTCGAGCGAAGCCAGGCACTGCTCCAAGGCCGTGCGGGTGGGATTGCCGGTCCGCGAGTACTCGTACCCCTTGTGCTGGCCGATGGCTTCCTGGGTGTACGTGCTCGTCTGGTAGATCGGCACGATCGTGGCGCCAGTGGTCGGATCGGCCTCCTGGCCGACATGGATGGCGCGGGTGGCGAATTTCACTAGCGGACTCCTGCCAGAAAGTTGATCAGATCCATCTTGGTGAGCACGGCGATCGGCACGTCGATGTCGGTGACGATCACCGCCTGGCTGCCCGCGCTAAGGGCCTGGTAAAGCCCTTCGATCGGTGCCTGCCGGTCCAGCATCGGGAACGGCTCGCTCATCACGTGGGCGACGGGCTTGCCGGTGAGGCTGATGTCGCTGAACACCTGATTCATCAGCGCACTCTCGATGAGGCTGCCGATCAGTTCGCTGCCCTTCATGACCGGCAACTGCGAGATGCCATGCTCGCGCATCACCTGCACGGCCTGATGCACCGGCTGGTCGGCCTGGACGGCCACCATCGGGGGCAGGTTGCCGTGCTTGAGGCCGAGGATGTCAGCGACCCGCGTGGGCATCGTCGCCTCAAGGAAGCCGTTTTCCTTCATCCAGTCGTCGGAGAAGACCTTGGTCATGTAGTTGCGGCCCGTGTCCGAGATGAGGACGACGCAGGTCTGGCCCGCCTCGAGCTCTCTTGCCGCCCGCAAGGCGGCCACCACGGCAGTGCCGGAGCTGCCGCCCATCATGATCCCCTCTTCGCGGGTGACCCGCCGGGCCATCAGGAAGGCGTCCTTGTCGGTGACGCGCTCAAAGCGGTCGATGACGGACATGTCGAGGGTGCCGGGAATATAGTCCTGACCGATGCCTTCCACCTTGTAGGGACGGGCATGGTCCCCGGAAAGCGTCGAACCCTCGGGATCGGCGAGGACGATCTGACAGTGGGGATTGTGCTCTTTGAGGTAGCGGCCGACACCCGTCAGCGTGCCGCCCGTGCCGGCACCGGCGACGAACATGTCCACTTTGCCGTCGGACTGCTCCCAGATCTCGGGCCCCGTCGTCCGGTAGTGCGCGTCCGGGTTCGAGTTGTTGTAGAACTGGTTCGCCAGAAAGCCGCCGGGCGTCTCCGCAGCCAGCCGCTTGGCGACACTCGTGTAAGAGTCGGGCGAGTCGTGGGCCACCGACGAGGGTGTGATCACGACGTCGGCCCCGTAGGCCCGCAGCAGCCGGATCTTGTCTTCACTCATCTTGTCGGGCATGACGAAGATGCAACGGTACCCCTTGATCGCCGCCACCAGCGCCAGACCGACGCCCGTGTTGCCGGCCGTGGCCTCGACGATCGTCCCGCCGGCCTGCAGCAGACCGGCGTTTTCGGCGTCGGCGACGATCTGCATGGCAATGCGGTCCTTGACGGAGCCACCCGGATTCAGCGTCTCCACCTTGGCCAGCACGGTCGCCTTGATGCCGCGGGTGACCCGCCGCAGACGGACCAGCGGTGTGTTGCCGATCAATTCCAAAATCGTCTCATGCACGGGCATGGATGGTCCCCTCTTTCCGACAGTGGCTTTCAAGGAAGGCTACCGCAGCAGACGTCGGGTCGCCGGGACCGAAGATCGCCGCCACCCCGCCTGCCTGCAACGTCGCCCGGTCCGCCTCGGGGATGATCCCGCCGCCGAACAGCAGGATGTCCTCGGCGCCCTGCGCTTTGGGCAGGGCCATCACCCGGGGAAAGAGAGTCATGTGGGCCCCGGAGTGGATGCTCAAACCAATCGCATCCACGTCCTCCTCGATCGCCATGGCGACGATCTCCTCGGGCGTCCGGTGCAAACCGGAGTAAATCACTTCCATGCCGGCATCGCGCAAGGCCCGGGCCACCACTTTGGCGCCCCGGTCATGGCCATCGAGCCCCGGCTTACCTATCAAGACGCGAATGCGGCGTTGCAGCGTCGTCTGAGGGTCAGTAGCGTCCACGGTACCTTCCTCGGAATCGGGTAGGGGAAACTTCGTGTGAAACAGGCCGGGTCGCCCGTTTCGTCCCATACAGAGATATGTCAGCCGTTCACCAACCTTGAGCGACGGCCCCACGATAGTTTACCATTGACCTGAGTTCCGTCTCTGACAGAGTTCAGTCCTGCTACGGCCATGGGAGCCTTATCTTGCCCGCTGACTGGTTGAGCGCTGTTAATGACGTCTTTACGCAAAAACAGTTGCCGCCCCTCTCCGATCCCGAATTGTCCGCTTTGACCCATGCCGGCGACGCCTTGCTGTCGGGCAACGTCGAAGAAGTCAGGGTCTTTTGGCGCAACCTCTACTCCCACCGGGCCCGCGCCAACCCGTTGCACATGCGGGACCCGTGGGAGGCGATCGGGCCTGCCGTCGCCGTCTGCCGGGACCAGCTCGCCGAGGTGAGCGGTCATGACCTCACCGACCTGTTCGCCGGCCTGGACCACCAGTTGCTCCAGGACCGGCTGACCCACCAGAGCCAGCAGATCCAGTACCTGCAACAGCTGAACTTCCACCTCGAGTATGAGTTCGAGCAGCGCACCGGCCGCCTCAACTACTTCCAGGAGCTGCACGACCAGGCCCGGGCCGAGCTGTATGCCCTCCATGAGCTGAGCATGTACGTCAACGCCTCCCTCGAGGAGGAGCCCGTCTTCACTGCCACCGTCGACGGCTTGGCTGGCCTGCTCGACCTGAGCTATTGCGCCATTTTCACCCAGAACAGCGACGACGAGCTGGAGCTGCGGGCCGGCCACGGCCTCTCCGTCCAGCCCGGCTACCGGACTCCCCCGGGCGGCTGGCTGCCCCGTGCCGTCATGAACAGCCATTTTGTCCGCGTCGACCGCATCGCCTCGCGGGGCGACGAGACGGCCGATCTGCGCGAGGTGGCCGCCCTGGCCGATTCGCTGGCCATCTTCCCGTTGATCAAGGGCAACCACACCATGGGCGTCCTCGTCATCGGGGACCGGGGCGGCAGCGTACCGCTGGCCACGACGGACTTCGTCAACGTCCTCGCCCCGCACATCGCCTCGGCCATCGAAAACGCCAAGCTGCATCAAAAACTGAACCAGATGGCCATCACCGATGGGCTGACCGGGCTGTACAACCACCGCTATTTCCACGACCGGCTGCAGCACAACATCGATATCGCCCGCCGCTACATGCGGCCCTTCAGTCTGCTGATGATCGACATCGACCATTTCAAGCAGTTCAACGACACCTATGGCCACCAGGCCGGTGACCGGGTCTTGCGCTCCGTCGCCAAAAAGCTGCGAGTCACCCTGCGCGGCACGGACATCATCTCCCGCTACGGCGGCGAGGAGTTCGCCATCCAGTTGTTGGAGACCGCCAATGACCGGGCCGTGCTCGTCGCAGAACGACTCTGCGCCCTGTTTGCCAATGACCCGATCGATTTGCCGACCGCCAAAGCGCTCGTGCCGATCACGGTCAGCATCGGCGTCGCCACGTTCCCGCACGACGGGGACACGGCCACGGACCTGATCCGCTTTGCCGACGAAGGACTCTATGCGGCCAAGCACGCCGGCCGCAATCAGGTGGGCATAGCCAACCAACCCGCCCTCCCATAAGAGGCTGTTCCTTTGGGCGACCATGCCGGTGAATTTACCGGGACAGATCTTTTTGGACATCCCGCTCATCCCCGCCTAATGATCGCGGTGGACGACGTGACGGGCGATCACCCGTAGGACGGCGCCTTTGTCTCCGAGCG
>JACMPN010000410.1 GCA_014377495.1 Candidatus Sericytochromatia bacterium | reverse complement strand
CAGGTCCGTCTTGCCGGCGGGGGCGGCGGCATAAGTGCGCTTGATCCCGATCTGCGACAGGTTGGCGTAGTCGGTCGAGTACGCCTTGGCCCAGCGCCGTTTCACCCGGGCCCGGGCCCGGAACCCGGGGCGACTCGCCTCGAAGAGTTCGGCGGCTTTCTTGTAGTTGGCTTCGGCTTCGGCAAGATTGTGGCTGTAGTGGCAGGAAACGCCCAAATGCATGTAGGCGCTGGCATGTTTGGGATTCTTGGCGATGGCGGCCTTGAAATGGCCGGCAGCCTCGTCATACTTTTTCCCTTTTTGCGCCGAGATGCCGGATCGGTACTCAGCGTCCCCCGGCTCGCCACATCCGGCCACACCCAGGCCCATGAAACCAATCACGACGGCCGAAACGAGCAGACGGGTAACACGTTGCATGTCAACACTCCGACAACAGGACCTGGACACGGTTGGAACCGATGGCACTAGGGCAGGCGACGGAACTCGTGCACCCAGACACGGGCCTGGGGAATCCACGGCATCCCGGCATGCATGGCCAGAATGGCCTCCCGGTAATCGTCGAGCGAGGCATAGCCTTCGGCCTCGGCCTGATCGTCGGTGATCTCGCCCAACGGCTGGGCGTAGACGGCATCGACGCAGAACGTCTTGCCCGCCAGCTCCCAGGTCTCGCCGATGTCCGCATACCGGCCGTTGCGACGCTGAGCGGTCTTTTCACCGGCCAGCATCTTGGTGACGTCCTCCGGGCGGGTGACGAGGCGGTCGATGGTGCAGGTCTTCGGGGGCAGAGGGATGGTCATGCGGACGCTCCTGGAGGTTTCCGCCGCCTCTCCAGAAGCGACATGCCGTCATTATCGCCAGTCCAGCCCCCAAGCGGAAGGCGACTGCCCGTTAGTCGGGCGGATTGACAGGATTTCGCCGCCTGACACAGGCGGGCCCCAGACCCGATTTAACCAAAGCCTGGCCGAGCCTTAGGGCAAATTTGCCGGTCCCCGCACCGACAACCCCTTTATTGGGATGGGATGGAGATGACGATGAAACGTGCGGTACACCTGGCGACATGGCTGTTTTGTCTGAGCATGGCCGGTTGCGGCGCTCCCGTCGTCCCGCCCATGAGCCTTGGCGACAGTGCGTTGTCCGCCCAGGGAGCCGATCTCAAGGACGAGGATGTTTTTGCCCTGGTCCGCCTCCTCTCCGGTGAAAACGGCCAGGCCGCCCATCTGGACCCCGCCAAAATCCGCAAGGCGAACAAAACCCTCAGCACCGACAAGCCATTGCGTGACAAAGCCTACAAAGTCGCCGATCCGATCATCTACAAGGTGTTCAGCCGTCCGGGCAAGACCGATGCGGTGCCGCCCCTGAGCGCCCAGGACATGCAAACGCTGAAGGCCAGCCTCCAGCCTGGTGACGTGATCCAGTGCGGCAATGACGGTTCCTTCATCCACGGCGTCTTTTACGTCGGCAACGACGTGATCATCCATGCCTTGGCCGAGACGATCAACGGCAAACCCATGGTCGGCGTCATCAAGGAAACCCTGACCGGTTATTTTGACCGGGTCGACCGGGATACGGTCGTCGTCCTCCGCCCGCAGTGGACCCCGGGCCAGTTGAAGACCGGCATCGCCTACGCCCAGGCCCAGGTCGGCAAGGGCTACGACTCGCTCTTCCTCACCGAGTCCGCCGACCGCTTCTACTGTACTGAGTTGGTCTACAAGACCCTGACCATCGCCAAAGTCGCCCGCATCCAGCCCCGCTACGTCAAAGATGCCTGGCCCATCGTCATGAACGAGGAAATCCGGCAGAGCCCCGACCTGAAAGTGGTCTACACCAAAAACCATTCCTGATCCCTGCACCACGGATCAAGCGGCGGAGGGCTCGGCCAACTGACGACGAGGCAGCCTCCCTCGCGACCGCAATCGACAAAGGAGTGCCTCATGCAAACCAAGACGTGGCTTTCCGCCCTGGGGCTCGTTCTGGCCACCACGATGCCCGCTCTGCGGCCAAGGCCGAAACAACGGCACTCATGACCGGGGTCACCACAATGGCAATCACCAACAGGTCCAACAATCGCCCAACCTGACCTGTGGTCCGACCCAGAACGTCACCCGTCAGAGCCTTGGCCATCAAGACAACGGCCGACAGAATTACGGCCAATAGCAGGTGGGCTCCTACACCCAGCCTGTTTAGGTGCAGCAACGGGTGCCGACAGCGATCATCCGTTTCCAGATCCGCCGGTAAGTGCCGCTCGCTTTGGGTGCGACCGAGCTTGGTGCTGAAATGCAATGCCAGGCAAGGCCCAAGGCGACCAACGGGAGATCCGGCGGTCTCCACCACGAAGCGTATCCGGGGCGGTACGGTGAGGCGCGCTAACGCCGCATGGCGCAGCAGCCTTGTGCTGACCGCCGGGAAGCACCTCACGGTGTGCGGTGCACGCCAGGCGACCGAGCACCGATTGAGATAGTCTCTAAGCCGACCGATAGGCCGGATCCCGTCACCTGCGAAGTCCCCCATTTAACTCACTCCCCTCGGTGAGGCGCCACTGGCGCTTGACCGAGGGGAGTGTCGTGTATCCGATCGCCATGGTGCCGACGGGCCCAGGATCAGGCGGCCGTGGGGATGACGGGGCCAAGGCCCTCCAAGGCGGTGTGCAGCGTCGTCCGCACGCAGGTGATCAGATCGTCCCCGAGGTAGGGTTTCGTCAGGAAGCCGTGGGCGCCGTTGTCGAAGGCCGCGGTCCGTTGGCGGCCGGAGCCCAGTCCGGAGCAGAGCAGCACCCGCACGGTGGGATGGTTGCGCCGCAACGCCTTCAGGACGGTGATCCCGTCCATCCCGGGCATGTTGATATCCAGGATGACCAGATCGGGTTGCAGCCTGTTGATCAGGCGCAGGCCGTCGAGCCCGTTGGCGGCTTCGCCGACCATTTCGTGACCAGCCGGGGTCAGCATCTGACTCATCGTGTATCGCACAAACAGGGAATCGTCGATAATGATGATGCGGGACATGGCTCGCCTCCTCCACTTGGACTGCTTCGACAGGCTGACGATAAGCCGTCACAACCCTTACGGCTCATCAGCCCGCTCACGGCCGCAACGTGTGTGGGTGCGGCCGCCGTGTGACCCGACATAGGGGGCGGATCGCCTGAAAATCGGCCAAAACATCGGGCCACGCCTGCGCCACCCGTCTGGCACGCGAATCTGCCGCCAAGCGCCTTATTGCTTCTTCATAAAGTTTGTGACCATGATAATGGAAAGGGCCTGTCCCTGAGCGCCACAAACGTCACACCAGCTGTTTTCAAGCGATCGCATTTGCCCGTCTGGACGGTATCCCGCCCAAACGGTCTGGCGATGGTTTGCCAATCCATCCGGAAGGATCTCCCCTATGAAGACATTCTTTTCGCAGCTCGTTACTGTCACATTTGACCAGTCATCCCCTTCCCGGCTCAGGCGGGCTGGGCACGGGCTGATGGTCGCCGCGCTGCTGACCGGGATGACCGGTTGTGTCCAAAATCCCGTCACGGGCAGCCGGGAGTTTTCCCTGTTGTCCCCGGAGCAGGAGCTGGCCCTCGGCACCCAGGGTGATGCCGAAGTCACCGCCCAGATCGGCCTTTACAACGATCCGGCGGTGGCCGAGTACGTCAACCGCCTTGGTCAGGCGCTCGCCGCCAAGTCCGACCAGCCGAGCCTCAAGTGGCACTTCAAAGTCCTGAACTCCCCCGAGATCAACGCCTTCGCCATGCCCGGCGGCTTCATCTACATCAACCGCGGCCTGCTGCCCTACCTGCAGAACGAGGCTCAGCTGGCGGTGATCCTGGGTCACGAGATCGCCCACGTGACGGCCCGCCATTCCGCCAAGGCCTATACCGCCTCACAACTGACAGATTTGGGCCTGGGGATCGGCTCGCTCGTCTTCAGTGAGATCCGGCCATTCCTCGGGGCCATCCAGACGGGCCTCAAGCTCCTGTCGCTCAAGTACAGCCGGGACGACGAGACCAGCGCCGACGATCTGGGCGTCAAGTACGCCACCCGGAGCGGCTATCAGGCCGGCGAGGCCGCCGGGTTCTTCGCCTCGTTGAACCGCATCCAGAATCAGCAGCAGGGCGGCAGTCTGCCTACGTGGGCCAGCGATCATCCGGACCCCGCCGATCGCCAACTGAAGATCCAGGCCCGGACGACCTTCTACCAGCAGCAGTATCCGTCCAGCACCTATACCGGCACCGACTCGGCCACCTTTTTACCCCGCCTGGATCGCCTGGTGTTTGGCAAGGATACCCGGCAGGGCCTCGTCAAAAACGGCTTCTTCTACCAGCCGGAGCGTCGTTTCCAGTTGCCGATCCCCAGCGGCTGGCAGATCGGCTACTTCCCCGATCAGGTGCAGATGGCCCCAGCCGGAAACTCGCCGTCGGCCGCCCTCACCTTGGTCATCCGGCCGGCGGCGTCGCCGGCGACGGCGGCTGACGATTTCGTCGCCGCCAACAAGGCCCAGCCCCTCGAAGGTGGTGCCGTCATGGTGAATGGCTTCGCGGGGTATCGCCTCAAGTCCCAGGTGACGGTCGACAACGGCCAGGGGGGCAGCTCGGCCCTCACGGTGCTGAGCTACTTTATCAGCAAGGGAGACCGCCTCTACACATTCAACGGCTTTGCGCCGCCGGCGTCCTTCGCCAGCCACGCCGCGACGTTCGAGGGAGTCTTCACCGGGTTTGCCGAGCTGACGGACCCGACGATCCTGGGCACCCAGCCGGGTCGTCTCACCGTCTTTACGGCCCCGTCGGCCGGCACCTTCCAATCACTGGTCAACCCCAACGCGGCCTACGGGATCGATGTCGGCGGGTTGGCGATCCTGAACATGCGGCAGCTCACGGATGCCGTGGCGGGCGGCACCTACCTCAAGGACGTGCGTTAATCAGCGCAACGGCCAGGGCGCCTTGGTCTTCCCGTCGGGGTACAGGACCGAGGCGCTCGAGTGTTGGGGGCCGGGGATGACGAGCATGCCGCCCTGGCTGTAATCGACGGCCTGGCTCATCCCGCCGTCGATCAGGAAGATCAGGCCCGCCTTCTGGTAGATTTCGCCCTTTTGGCGCTGGGTCCCGTCCGCAAACACGACTCCACCCGGCTGGTGCCCCATGACGACGTGCTGGACGCCAAGGGCCAGGGCATTGCGGTTCAGCACGGCGAGCGGCGCCACCGTGTCACGCTCCCACCATGGCTCGGGCGACAGCCGGGCCTCGATCAGCGAGTCGGGCCCCAGAACGGCCGGCACGCCATAGCCGCCGGCATCGACGCCTGACTGCAGCTCCGCACTCAACTGGCGGATCGTCTTGCCGCCCGTGTTCCCGGCGTGACAGAAGAACCAGTCGTTGACCTTCGCTCCGAAGGGCAGGGCCCGGAGATAGACTCCCAGGGGATGACGACCACTCGCCACATCCTTCGGGGCGATGCCGGCGTCCTTCAGTTCGTTCTTGAAGTCATCGACCTTGTCGGCCTTGGGATCGGCCAGAAACTCCGCTTCGTGATTGCCCATGGTGACGATCACCCGGCCGCCTTTGGCAGCGGCCGCATCCCCCAGGGCCTGGACCAGGGCCAGCACATCGAGGGACTTCGGCCCCTTGTCCACGAGGTCGCCCGTGAACACCAGCGTGGCCCGGCCCGCCGTCCACTGGATGGCGGGGATCCGGCCGGCCGGGGCGATGACCCGTCCGGCCCGCAGGAGGCGCATCAGCCGGTCATAGTCCCCGTGGACGTCACCGATGGCCAGGATATCGCCTTCGACGACCGCTTCCACGATCGCCGGGTTTTGGCGCCAATCCCGAGGCGGACCGACACTGACGGCGGCGGCGGAAAGGGCGGCGGGCCCATCGGGCCGTCCGGCCAACCAGGTCGAGGCACAGCCGGCGAGACCGATGGCCAGCAAAACGGCGACGAGGATGCCTGGGCGTTGGAAGCGGATGGATCGGGCCATGGGGTTCCCATCGTGCGTCCCCGGCCGGACCGGCCAGGGCAAATCATGCGGTCTCAGCCGACCAGACACCCATCATATCGTGCGGCATCAAAGGGTGTCTCGGCCCTGGTGTGCGGATCCGGCGGCAGGGCAGATGACGGGTGTCTGAGCCCTGATTCAGACCGCCGGAGAACGACAGTGGGTGCAGGAGCGCCTCTCGACGTTTTGTATCATTGGCATTTCCCACCGGTGGGCGGCTCTTTTTGTCATACAATGCTCACTCTGACAACGAGAAAATTTATCAGCTGCACCGAGCGCGCAGGTGGAAAGCGGCGACCGACAGGCGCAACCCACCGATGACCACCCCTTCTGCAGGGGGCGGGATTTCAACTCCGGTGTGCCAAAGTCACCGGAGGACTCACTGTGTCACACGCCCCGTTTAGCATTCAAGCCATGGACCCCGGCGCGGACCTCGCCCCTGATCTCGCCTTTCCGCTCGATCCCGCCCACCTGACCGAGTCGCCTTTGAGCCTGATCGCCGTCGTCGGTGAGACCGTCGTCGCCAAATTCCTGGCCAACATCTCGCCGGGTGGCCACCTCTCGTTTTGGGCCCCCTCCTTCCGTGACGACGTGGACGAAGCGACACGCTCGGCCTGTGCCGTCGCCTTCCTGGACGCCTGTCTGGCCCACGCCCAGACGCGGCCCGGGTTGCACTATCTGGAAACCCAGCCGGTTGATTCGCTGCCTGAGTTCGTCTGGTGGCAAGAGATTTTGGAACAGGCGGGATACGAGGACGTCGCCAGCGCCAACATCTATTTCCACGACCTGCAACCGGAAAACCTGGTCCCCAACCTGGCAATGGCGCTCCAGTTTCAGAAGATCGCCCAGGTACCGCCACAGGTCATCGAGACCCTGTTCGCCGAAGTGGCGACCGATACCGGCGACCGCGGCGCCAAAGCGAACCCCGCGTCGGCCGGTGAACGCCTTGCAGCCCTATCGCAGTCGGAGTTCCTCGCCTTCGATCCCAGCCTTTGGGAAGTTGCCTTCTTCAATGGCGAACCCATCGCCTACATATTCGTCTCCCGCCAGCATCCGGTGCCGGGAGAAGGGATGCCGGACTTCATTCTGGAAGTGGGGGTCGCACCGGCCGCCCGCGGCCTCGGGGTGGGTCGGACGCTGGTCCGGCGGGCCCTGCATGAGGCCGTCGCCCGTCAGGCCACCGGCATGTTGGCCCGGATCGACGACGCCAATCTGGCGT
>JACMPN010000409.1 GCA_014377495.1 Candidatus Sericytochromatia bacterium | reverse complement strand
GGAAAACTCGCCCATGATGCTGGATTGCTCCATGATTTTGGCAAGCGCAGTGCGGCATTTCAACGCTATTTGCAGAACTGCGTCGAAAATCCCACTCAGAAACACAAGGGCCCGGACCACTCCAGCGCCGGTGCCGTCATCGCTTTCCGACGCAATGACACCAGCGTCGCCTTTGTGGTGGCGGGCCACCATGGTGGCATCCCCAGCCTGGCGGAACTCAAGCAGCGCATGGACACCAAGGACGCCGACGCCGGTATGCAGGCCTTTCTTTTGGAGCAACAGGAGCGGATGGCCCCCTTTTTGGCGGCAGGAAGGCCTCCGGAGCCGGATTTCCTGAAGCGGCCCGGCCATGACAAGGCGCAACGTCGGCGATACGAACTGTTCCTGAGGATGCTTTTCTCCTGCCTGGTCGATGCCGATTTTTTGAATACGGAAAGGCATTTCAATCGCGGCAAGTCCGCCATCCGGCAGACGACCGTGACGCTCGCCGGCCTCTGGGAACGGTTTCAGGTGGACCAGGCGAAACTGCAGATCAATTCCGACGGACCTTTGAACGTTTTGCGGCGGGAAATTTACGAAGCATGTCTGGGCGCTGCGACCGGGCAGCCAGGGATTTACCGCCTCACCGTGCCCACCGGTGGCGGCAAAACACGCTCCGGCCTGGCCTTTGCTCTCCGGCACGCCGAGACCCATGCCTTGGATCGGGTCATCGTCGCCATTCCATTCACGAGCATCATCGAACAGACGGCCCTGGTCTATCGCCAGATTTTGGGTGATGACGCCGTGTTGGAGCATCACAGCGCCGTGACCGTGACTGAGGACGACTGCAATCCTTCGGTCGGCGAACTGCACGCCCGCCTGGCCACGGAAAACTGGGATGCCCCCTTGGTTGTCACCACGACCGTGCAGCTCTTTGAAAGCCTCTTTGCCAATCGCAGCGGCCGGTGCCGCAAGCTGCACAACCTCGTTGGCAGCATCATTGTCCTGGATGAGGTGCAGACGCTGCCGGCAGAGGTCTTGGCGCCGATCCTCGATGTGCTCCAAAGTCTCGTCGATGACTACAAGGTCACCGTCGTCCTCTGTACGGCCACCCAGCCGGAGCTGTCGCAACTCCGTGATCACCCTGGCCTGCGGGACATCCGTGAAATCGTCCCCGATCATCCCCGCCATTTTGAGCAGCTCCGCCGGGTTACCTACGAGATTCCGCAAGAGCCCTGGAGTTGGGAGGCGATCGCCGACACCATGCGCACGGAACGCCACTGCCTGGCCGTGTTGAACACGAAGAAAGACGCCCTGGCGCTGTTGCGGGCCCTTGATGATCCCATGGCCTTGCACCTGTCCACCCTGCTGTGCGGCGAGCACCGGCGGAACGTGCTCACCGAGGTGCGACGGCGGTTGGTTGCCGGCGAACCGTGCCGCCTCGTCAGCACCCAGGTCGTCGAGGCCGGCGTCGATCTCGATTTCCCTTGTGTCATCCGGGCCATCGGACCGCTGGATCGGATCGTCCAGGCGGCAGGTCGCTGCAACCGGGAAGGCAAACTGGCGACCGGGCGCGTCCTCGTCGTGACCCCCGAAGAGGGCACCGCTCCTCGCGGTGCTTACGGCACGGGTCTCGCTTTGGCCAAGAATCTCCTGCTGCACGGGGCTCCCGATCTCCACGATCCAAAGGTCTATGAGGCCTACTTTCGCAGCCTCTATGACGGTCTGACCCTCGATTCATACAAAATTCAGCCATTGCGGGAGCAACTGGAGTTTCGCGAGGTGGATCGGCAGTTCCGCATGCTGGACGGCGACGGGGTCCTCGTCGTCGTGCCGTATGTCATGACGGCGCACGGTCCCGAGGCGTGTACGGCACAACGACGGTTTGCGGCCGGTCGGGCAAGCCCGGACTGTCCCGGCGATCATCGGGCCTGTGGGCTGATCCGATCGCTGCGTGAGGCACCCGGACCTACAAGGCTGCTCATGCGACAGCTCCAGCCTTACTTTGTCACCGTTTTCCAACAACAGCTGGCAAAACTGCTCCAGCAGAACACGGTGTCCGAGTTGACCAAGGGTGTGTACCTCTGGTTGAGCGATTACGACCCTGTGGAGGGCATGACCGAACGAGCCCAAGACCCGGACGTCCTGGTGATTTAGCGAGAAAAGAGGAGTTCATGAGCAAACAGCCATTGCTGGAAGTCCAGGTCTGGGGCGATTTCGCCTGTTTCACCCGACCCGAAATGAAGGTGGAACGGGTCAGTTACTCGGTAATGACGCCTTCTGCTGCCCGTGGCATCCTGGAGGCCATTTTCTGGAAGCCGGAGTTTGAATGGGACGTGCGCGAGATCGTCGTCCTCAAACCGATCAAGTTCTTTTCGATCCTCCGCAACGAGGTGAACAGCCGGGCATCGCTGACGGCAGCGACGGCGGCAATTGAAAAGGGTGAACGCTACTACGCCGAGGAAGATCGGGCCCAACGCCATACCCTGGCCCTGCGGGACGTGGCTTACGTGATCCGGGCTGACATGCGGCTGAACCCACAGGCAACCGACGACGTGGCCAAGTACCGGGATCAGTTCCGGCGACGGGTCACTCGGGGGCAGTGCTTTACCCAGCCAGTCCTTGGTTGCCGGGAGTTCAGCGCCCGATTCAGCGACCCGGATCCGGCGATGATGCCGATCGCTGACCACACTGAACTCGGCCGGACCCTCTATGACCTCGATTACGCCGCCGACGGGTCGGGCCGGGGAACGCCCATATTCTTTGATGCGGCTCTGGACCATGGCGTGCTGAGAGTGCCTGACACCCTGCACCGGAGGACACGCTGATGCTGTTGCAGCGACTCGCCGAATACGCGGCTAATCAAGACGACCAGATGCCCAAGCTGTACCAGGAAATGCCCATCCGCTGGCTGATAGATTTGACCGCCGAAGGGCAATTTCAGGGGTTTGCAATGACCGTCGGCGACGGCAAGAAAACGGATCGGGGCAAGCGTTATGTCGCTCCCAGTGTGTCTCGCACTGTCGACATTAAGGCGAACCTGTTGGCGGACAATGGGGAGTACGTGCTGGGCGCCAATCGGGACCCGGCAGGCGGAGCCAGCGAAAAGGTGCAGCGACGCCACAAGGCGTTTCGGGACGTGATCGTCCAATGTGCCGAAGCCACCAAAGCCCCGTGTTTGCAGGCCGTACAGGCGTTCCTTGTCTCCTTGGAGCAGGCCCAGTGTCCGCTGCCGGAGGGCTTTGATGCGAAAGACAACCTCACCATTCGTGTCGCCGGCCTGTTGCCTTTCGATTTACCCGACGTGCGGCGCTTTTGGGGCGATTCCGCAACCACATCGGTCGACGCCAAAAAACCTGCGGTCAATGGGGCAATGCGATGCATTATTTGCAGTCAAATCAGGCCGATTGTCGCTGTTCATCCCGTCAAGATCAAGGGAATCCCGGATGGCCAGACGTCCGGCATGACCTTGATCTCGGCGAATGCCGAAGCCTTCGAGTCCTAT
>JACMPN010000408.1 GCA_014377495.1 Candidatus Sericytochromatia bacterium | reverse complement strand
TCATGCCCATCAGGGTGGACTTACCGACACCGGAACCGGCGAAGAGGCCGACGCGCTGGCCCTCGCCCAAGGTCAGCAGACCGTCGATGACCCGCACGCCCGTCGGCATCACCGTGTCGATCCGGCGCCGTTTCATCGGGTTGGGGGGCTGTTGAACCAGGGGATAATTGGCTTCGGCGATGATCGGTCCCCGGCCGTCCAACGGATTGCCCAGACCGTCGACGATGCGGCCCAGCATGCTGAAGCCGACCTTGACCGACACCTGGCGGTTCGTGGCCATCACCTCACAGCCGGCCCCGATCCCGTCGATGTCCGTCAGCGGCATCAGCAGCACGCGCCGGGCTTTGAAGCCGACAACTTCGCAGGGGTAGACCCGCAACTTGTCAGCGGAGCGGATGTAGCAGAGCTCGCCGATCTGCACGCCTTGCAGCAAGCCCTCGATGACCAGTCCGATGACCTGCACGACCTGACCGCGGGCCCGCACCATCTCGGTCTGCCCCAAAGCGAAGGCGTAGTTTTTGTAGTCGAAATCGTGTTTGTAGTTGGTGATATCGGGAAGGGCCACCGGCTATTCCTCCACGTCGTCGTATTCGGAGCGGACCCGGGCAAAGACCTCTTCCAGCACGGCGAGCTGGGTGTTGATCTGGGCATCGACGGTGCCGGAGTTCGTTTCGATCAGGCAGCCGCCCCGGGCGATCGAGTAGTGGCCGGTGATGACAAACTCCTGGACGTCCGGCAGCAGGTTGCGGAAGGATTCCTGCTTGGGCAGGATAAGATCCAGGTCCAGCGGGTTGACCTTGATGATGACCCGTTCCAGGTCAGAGACGCGCTTGACGGCACGTTCGACCGTCTTGAGGGCCACTTCGGGGCGGGCGGCCAGCTCCTCGGAGATGACGGCCTCGGCGATTTCCATCGCCAGCCGCACGAGCTTCTCCTCGTTCTGTTTGACGGCTTGCGGAAAAGCGCCATGCAGCTTGTTGAGGGCGGCGGTCGTCTCGGCGAGCAGTTGGGCGTTTTCCTTGACGGCCTCTTCGCGCCCTTCCTGGTAACCGACGTTGAAGCCTTCCTGGGTGGCGGCCTCGATGATCTCCTGGTGTGACTGTTCCGCCTGCTCGATGATCCGGGCGGACTCGAGGTTGGCCTCGGAGATGATCCGCTCAGCCTCGCGCTGGGCTTCCGAACGGATACGGTTCGCCTGGTCTTCAGCCTCGGCAAAGATCCGGCGGGAGGTCTCTTCGGCGTTCTGGATCTCGATGTTGATCCGCAGGACTTCGGCTTCGGCCTCCTGGACCATCGCCATGCTCTTTTGATAGGCCTCGTCGAGGATCGTGTCCCGCTGCTCGATGATCCCGTTGGCGGCGTTGATCAGCTCGTGATCGTTCTCCAATTGAGACCGCTGGTGCTCCAGGGCCACCTGGATCAGCTGCTGGGCCTCAACCTGGACCTCTTCCCGGTATTTGGCGACCGTCTCGTCGACGTAGGTCTCGATGCGGGTCATCGTCTTGACCCGCTCTTCTTCGACCATCAGCAGCAGTTCTTCCTGCTTCTGTGCTGCCAGGCTGTCGATCTTGGAGCCGAGGTAGGTGACCGCATCGTCGATGCTGCGCATATCGCGCTTTTCGCCGACCTGGCGCACGGCCTCCGAGAGCAGGCGCTCCCGCTGGGTGCTCGAGAGGAAGGCTGCCGTGGCGCCGGAGGAACTCTGGACGTTGCCCCGGTACTCGTCGATCAGCTGTTTGACCTTGTCGTCCACCTGCCGCAGGATCTGCGTGCCGGAACCCAACAAGCCTAGATCCCCGAGGTCGACGCCGGACGAGGGACTGTCCAGAAAGCTGGAAAACTTCTCGATCAGGGCTTCGCTGGCGGTCGGGCCGTCCTCGATGTCGACAGGCGACTCGTCGTAGATCGCTTCCTCGTCATAGGATTGCTGGGCCCAGGTCGGCATGGAGCCTTCCTTGGAGCCGCCGCCGATGATCACCTCGCGACCCATCAGCCAGGCGCCGGAGTCGTCCTCGGCCAAGTCCGCTTCGGCCGCTTCCCAATCGACGGGTATGCCGTTGCCGATGACGATGGCGGACCCGTAGATGTAGTTGCCCTCGCCTTCCTCATCGTCATCCGGAAGGCGGTCGAATTCGCCATTTTCCACCAGAAGGCGTTCGGCCTCTGGGTCGATGTAGATGACCTCGCTGGCTTTGAGGATGGCCACCGCAGAGGACCTCGCAGTTGCAATGGTGAAAATGGCGGATCGGGGAAAGGGCAGGTCCCAGTGTATCCTAAGTGGCCGGGACCTCACAATGGCCTGGTTTGAGGTGTGGTGGCGGTCACGATTTAACCCGCCCGGGGACTTGCCCGCTGCCGGCCTGGCCAAAATGGCCCCAATGCCAGGTCCTGGACCGTTTTAGCGTGGCGATGCCGCCGGGCTGGTGGCTGGCTTGAAAGGCTTGACCATCTTGGGCGTTTGGGTCTTGGCAAACTTGAAGTTTGGATTGCTGCCCAGGGCGGGGATCTTCAGGGCGCTCGCAGTCTCGGCCTTCAGTTCCAGTCCGTAGGATCGCAGGCTCTCGACGACGCCGCCGGGCATGTTGATCGCCGCCATCATCATCGCCGAGTCGCCGATGGCCGTGATGCTGAAGGGCGGGGCCATCCGCGTCTTGTTGATGAGGATGGTCGGGCCGGCGCAGGTGATCTCCGTCGTGGCGGCCAGACGCTGCTCATTGATGGCCAGCGCTTCGGCTCCCGCTGCGGTGAGCAGATTCGTCAACCGCAGCAGATCCTCGTTGTGGACGATGGCGTTGTTGGGGTTTTCGCCCTTGCCCACCGGGACATGGCTGTCATCCACCGTCAGGACGACCCCTTCCCCTTTAAGGGCCAGAGTGCCGGCGACGGCCTGTGCCTGCCAGGCTTCCTGGCCGCCAGCCAAGCTCGGTCGTTGCGCCCGGGTCGGATCCAGCCGGGCAGCGATCTGTTCTTTCAGGACTTCGAGGGCGGCCGTCAGTTCCAACTGCTTCGAGTCCGAAGCCTTGATCAGGTTGGCGATGTCCTCTTCGCGTCGGCTCGGGGGAAAGGCTTCGGTGGCCTTGAAGGCCAGGGATTTGATCTGCAGGGTGACGAGCAGGCCGATCAGGCCGCAGATGATCGCCAGCGGGATCTTGTAACTGGGCCGGTCATGATTTGGCTCGACCGTCAGCAGCGCCGCAGCCTCACGCAACTGCTCTTGGCTATTGCCCAACACGCTTGCGTTCCTCCGCCCGGGCCCTGACGGGACCCCCTTTTCAGAGTAGCAGCTTGAAGCGGGCCTGCGTCAGGCGTCGGGCCGGTTTCTGGTGCCGTGGGCGGATGATCCCGTGCCCGGTGACCGGGATCAGCGGCACAGGTCGAGAAATTGCGTCATCGCATGGCTTGCCGCCCGGCTCGAGAACAGAAAACAACCCACGAACCCGCTGACCGTAACGATGAGCAGTCGCTGCCACATGCGGCGGCACCATCGGAGTGGCCGCACATCGACCGGACCGATTGACCCGGCCCCGATCATCACGGCCCCCCTAAAGGCCGGTCAATCTCGGTCATGACCCGGTCGCGATGCGCGCCGGTCGCCACGTTCTGGGCATCGGCCCATTAACCTTTGACGGCGCCGGCGGTCAATCCGGAGACGATGAACCGCTGCAGGATCAGCATCAGGATGCAGACCGGCAGGGCCAGGAGCAGTGCCATCGCAGCGAACTCGCTCCAGGGACGGGTCGTGCCGTATTCGCCGACCAGGGAATAAAGGGCCATGGACAGGGTGAAGGTGCGAGGGTGCTCAAGCATCGTCCACGCCAGGATGATCTCCGTCCAGCCGGTCATGAAGCCGAACAGGGCCGTCACGGCCATGGCCGGGGTGGACAGGGGCAGGATGATCCGCCAAAAGGCCGTGTTTGCGGTACACCCGTCCACCAGGGCGGCCTCTTCCAGGTCTTTGGGCACCGTGTCGAAGTAACCCTTCAGGTTCCAGATGGCAAAGGGCAGGGCCCCGGCCAGGTAGGCCAAAATCAGCCCGATCAGGCTGGTCCGGACATGGAGGACCGACAACAGGACAAAGGTTGGGGCGCACATGACGACGGCGGGAAACATCTGCAGCAGCAGGAAGCCGGCCAGACCCGCCTTTTGGCCACGGAAGCGAAACCGGGCAAAGGCGTAGCCGGCTGTCGCACCCAGGACGATGCCCAGAAACGATGTCCCGAGGGACAGGATCAGGCTGTTGCCGAGCAACTGGCCAAAGCTGATCCCGTCGATGTCGATGGGGCGGGCGAGGACCTGCATCAAAGGCTGCAGGCTGGGCTGGGCGGGCCACAACCGGAGGGCGGTCGGCCGGGCCCCGCTGCCGTCGAAGGCCATGACGAGCACCCACCACACGGGAAAGATCGAAAAGGCCGTCATCGTGATCAGAAAGGCGTGCAACAGTCCTATGGTCAGCCGATTGCGTCCCAATGCGGGCCTCCGGGTTGTTCATGTGCTGGCCCCGAGGGCCTGTCGGAAATCAAGTCAGCGTTGGTGAACGGGTGCGACCGACGGTACACCAGGCAGCAGTATAGGGGATGAAGCCAGGTGCAAGAGCTCCGGGAAAATCGGCCACAGCCTCATTGGGTGAATCGGCCACAGCCTTATGGTGAGCGGTGGACGGCCTCCCCTGTGGTACGCTGCGGGGACGTTTTTGGCTGGACGGGAGTAGTGACGGGATGATCGCCTATCTTAGGGGCCGTCTGACGGGCGTGATGCATGATCAGGCCATCATCGACGTCGGCGGTGTGGGCTACGCCGTGTCCGTACCCAGCCGGTTTCTCGATGAGGCACCGTCCCTAGGCGCTGAGATCACCCTGCACACGGTCCTCGTCCACCGGGAAGACGCGATGCTGCTCTACGGCTTCAGTTCGATCGATCAGCGTGAGCTCTTCTCGATGCTGACGAGCGTCAGCGGGATCGGGGCCAAGATCGCCCTGTCCCTGCTCGGTGCCTTTAAAACCGCTGAGATCGTCAGCGCCGTGCTGATCAATGCCCCCAAGACCCTGGCCAAGGCACCGGGGGTCGGCCTGAAGACGGCGCAGCGGCTGATCATCGAGCTGAAGGAAAAACTGTCCAAGTGGCGGCCGGATCTGCCGGTGTCTCTGGGTGGCGACGACCTGCCGACCGACTCTCCGGCCACGGAAGATGCGGCGATGGCCCTGCAGGCGCTCGGGTATGCCCCGGACGAAGTGACCACGGCCCTGATCCATGTCGGCGGCGGCGAACTGCCGGCGGAAACGCTCATCCGCAAGGCATTGGAATGGCTGACCATGGTCGGACGATAGATTGAGGCTGACAACGGATGGCGATTGTTCCCAGTCACGGTTCCCCGCCCATAGCCCAACCCGGTCAGCCGATCCCATCGGCCCAGCCGCCACAGGTGCACGGTACGGCCCTGTCCAAAGCGGCGGCCGTCCCGTCCGCCCGCCTGGTCGATCCCGCCGCGAAAGCGCCGGAAATTCCTGCCGAGGTGTCCCTGCGTCCCCGGACTCTGGCGGAATACATCGGTCAGCGGGCCCTCAAGGATTCCCTGTCACTGGCCATCGAGGCTGCCAAGGGCCGCTCCGAGCCGCTGGAGCACCTGTTGCTCTATGGTCCGCCGGGACTGGGCAAAACGTCGTTGAGCATGATCCTCGCCCAGGAGATGGGGGCGACGATCCGCATCACGTCGGCCCCTGCCTTGGAGCGCCCCCGGGACATCGCCGGTCTGCTTGTCTCCATCCAGCCTGGCGACGTGCTGTTCATCGATGAGATCCATCGACTGAACCGGCTGACCGAAGAAATCCTGTATCCGGCGATGGAGGACTTCTCCCTCGATATCACCATCGGCAAGGGGCAGACGGCACGGATCAAACGCCTGCCGTTGCCGCGCTTCACCCTGATCGGGGCGACGACCAAGGCCGGCTCGCTGACGGGGCCGCTGCGGGATCGCTTTGGTCACGTCCATCGCCTCTCCTTTTATGAGGCGGCAGAGTTGGCGGAGATCATCACCCGGACGTCCGGGTTGCTGAATCTGCCCATCGATGTGGATGCCGCCGCCCTGCTGGCCAGCCGGGCCCGTGGCACGCCCCGGGTGGCGAACCGCCTGCTGAAGCGGGTGCGGGACTTTGCCCAGGTCCATGGGGACGGGCGGATCACCATGGCCCTGGCCGAACGGGCGTTTGCCATGCTGCAGATCGACGGCAAGGGCCTCGACACGCTCGATCGGCAGTTGCTGACGACGATGGTCAGCCACTATGGTGGCGGGCCGGTCGGCATCGAGAGCCTGGCCGCTGCGGTCGGCGAAGATCCCTCGACGATCGAGGATGTCTACGAGCCCTATCTGCTGCAGGCCGGCATGATCCAGCGGACCCAGCGGGGGCGGATCATCACGCCCCTGGCCATGGCCCACCTCGGGTTAGCCAATACGACGGGCCGACTGCTCTAGTCCTGCCTTAGCCGGTCCGGGGTCGATGGCCTTCCCCACGAAAAAACCGACCCACCCGGAGCGGGTGGATCGGCCGAGAACTGGAAATGGACTGACTACCAGCCGGTGGTGGTGTTCAGGCCCCCAGCGTTTTGGTAGCCCGTCCCACCGATGGACGGGGTCCCCGTATTGCTGTTGAATCCGAGGCCGCTATCAGGTTGGACCAGGTCGGACGAACGGGGCCCTGTGCTGCCAGAGGCCGGACCGAACAGCCCACCGATCATGCCCATGCCGCTGCCACCGACGACCTCCGTCCCAGCCCCGTTTGGGTTGAGGCCCCTGGGCAGGGTCGAGGTGACGTTGCTGGGCAGGTTGCTGGTGTTGTTGCCGGTCCAGGCGCTGGGCCCGATCTGGCCGGGTGTCACACCGGCCGTACCCCCCGTCCCATAGCCCTGTGGCAACAGGGTGCCGAGATTGCTCGGCGGCCAGCCGGACGGCATGGCGCTGGGCGAGTTGGTCGGGGTCATGCCACCGGATGGGGCGGCGTACGATTCCCAGTTCGTGGGCAGGGCCATCGGGTAGTTGGATGGGACGGCGGTGGTGCGGGTGGCAAAGCGGGATGCGGCATCGCCGGCGGTGGGCGACGGTGCGGTGCACGCCGCGCACCAGGCGGCGATCCCCAGAGAGACGAGGATGCCGCTGCTCAGCAACGGCCGGCGTATCGTAATGAAAGGCATGGGGCCTCCTGGTAACACGGGTAATACAGAAACTCCGCGAATGGGCGCTGGCCGACCATCACCCTGGCGGCCGCTGCCAGGGCGGGGCCGTCCTTAGAACTGCCAGCCACTGGCAACACTGGGCGTCGAGGTGGGATACCCCGGACCAGAAGTGCCAGGGTTGACCGGCGGTGGTGCGTAGACCGAAGGCAGCGCCGCTGGAAACGTCACGGGCTGAGACGATGGCAGCGTCGTCAGAAGCCCGATGGGCTGACCGATCGGCAAGGTCTGGATGGGCAGCGTCTGCGGCGAGACCGGCGGCAAGGGCACGAGGGCCAATGCACTGACCATCTCGGCCGGAACCTTGGCGCCGAGCCCGAACATGTCAGTGATCCCTGCGGTCGCCGTCCGCATGCCGCCGCTGGGCAGGGTCGTCTGCGTCGGTGTCAACGGGCTGCAGGCTGCCATGATCAGGGCCAACGACACGAGGACGAGGCCTGGGCTTTGGGCTGGATGCATCGAAGCCTCCTTGGAAAGGATCAAGCGGTCAGCGCCGGGCCGCAGCCGCCCCTGACCGAACCCGCTGGTTGTTCCTATCCTAGTCACGGTGGCCGAATTTCTCTTTGGTTTAAATGTCCAAGATCAGTTGCCGGCTCTGGTTTAGCCGGCGGTGCCCGGCTGCCGATCCGGTGGCGGCCCCCCTAGTAATGGGCCTTGGCCGCCGCATGGGCGGGTTGATCGAGCCGGTTCCAATCCGGGTCGACTCCCATGGCCACTGCCCACCAATAGGTGAGGAGTTGCATCGGCACCAGGTGGCTCAACGGACTGAACCATTCCGGCAGGGGGGACGGTCCCAGCCGGCGGGCCCCGCTGCTAATGCCCCAGATCGGGATATTCAGTGCCGCCAGGCCCTTGGCGACCTGGTGTTGCCGCTCGACTGCCAGGGCGTTCTCCGGGATGACGGTCAGCACGAGGTCACCGTCCTGCAAGGCGGCCATCGGACCGTGGGCCAGTTGTTCGATGGTCATCGCCTGGACTTGCCGCTGGACGGCCTCTTGCATTTTCAGGGCGACTTCGCTGGCCGTCGCCTGATGGATGCCGGCGCCGACGACGATGACGTTCCCGGTCCTGGGCATTTCCGTCGCCCAGGCCCGCAGGTCTGGTTCCTGACCCAACTGGGCCGTCATCATGGCCGGGATCCCCTGCAACTGGCCATGCCAGCCGTCCGGCAAGGGTACCCCCATATGTTCGGTCAGGGCGGTTGCCACCTGGATCATGACGATCAGGGCACCGGAATAGCCGGCGGTATGGCAGCGGCAAACTTCCGGTCTGGATGTGGTCAGTGACACGGTGGCGGGTGGCATCGCCGACTCCTGGCCCGTCAGCGTGACCACCGGGACACCGGCCTGCTGGGCGAGGATCAGTGCCTCACGGGTATAGCCGCCGCCGCCGCTATGGCTGATGACGATCACCCCGTCGCCCGGACGCAGGGCCGGACCATAGAGGCAAAACTCGAGACTGGGTACGGCCTGGACGTCGATCCCGGCCAGATGGGTCACCCAGCCCGCCCCCGCCTGGGCCACGTGCAGCGAGGAGCCGATCCCCACGAGAAACAGGCGATCGCAGCCGGCCAGGGTCTCGGCTGCCGTCGTAGCCTGCTCCCAGCCGTCACGCAGCAGGGTCTCCGCCACATCCGGCTGGGTCAACAGCGTGTCGTACATCCAGTACGGATGGCCGGACCGTTTTTGGCTGATGGCGTGCGACATGGAACCTCCTCGAGTGATTGCTCCTTCAATAAACCGCACTTGTCCGATGATGGCGGGCATGGGCGGTTTATTGAAGCGGCAATCACCCGTGGGCGGCGAGCCAGTCTGCAAACAGGCGGGCGGCCATGTCTTTGCCGAGGGCCCGGGCCCTCAGCTTTCCGAGCAGGGCGAACTGCTGGACATGGAAAATGCCCCGGAAGTCCTGCTGTACTGCATCATGCCGGTGCAACGCGT
>JACMPN010000407.1 GCA_014377495.1 Candidatus Sericytochromatia bacterium | reverse complement strand
GATTTCGGCTCTGGGCCGCCAACGAGACTTGAACTCTCACACCTTGCGGTACTAGATCCGAAGTCTAGTCGTATCTGCAATGTAGGGAAACATAGAGGAACGGTATTTCGACTTTATTAGCGGCTTTCTGGTTGGGTTTCGGCTGTTGCAAATGACCTTTTTTCAGTCCTGCAGGTTTCATGTCATCTTGAAGTGTTTTGGTACCTTGGTGGACGACCATCCGCTGACCTCGAAGGGCAATGCCAATGCCGAAGCCTGAATCGATGACCGACCTGTTCGCCTAGCACGTCAAAGGTCCTGCGAAGGGTCAGACCGACTGGTTCGACCCAAAGTTGACCGGCTTCAGCCTCCGTGTGAGCGCCAGTGGGGTGAAAAGTTGGGCCTTCATCTACCGGATCAAAGGCGACAAGTCATACAAAAAGCACCGATTCACGCTAGGACAGTATCCGGCAGTGTCGTTGGCTGACGCCCGTGACCGTGCCCGAGAAGTCATCCAAAAAGCGTCCCGTGGCCAGGACCCCCAGGCCGGCATCGTGGAAGGTGCCATCGACCAGCCTGAAGGGGTCACCGTCGAAGACCTTGCCAAGCTGTACATCCGGGATCACAGCAAGCCCCTGAAAAAATCGTGGACAAACGACGTCATTTACCTGCGTAATGTGACCCCCGTGATCGGCAACCGGCCAGCAAAATCAATCACACGGACTGACGTTCGGGAAATCCTGAAGACGGTCGAAGACCGGGGGCGACTAGGCGTAAGCGCAAACCGGACATTGGCAACCATGCGCGCAATGTGGAATTGGGGGATCGATGAAGGCCTCGTGGAAACCAATCCTTGCGCCCGCCTGAAATGCCGGTCGTTCGGGGTAACTACATGGCGCTCCGCCTTCGAGCCCTAACTGGAATCTCTTTCAATTTGCATGACCTGCGTCGCGGCGCAAGCTCAGGTATGTCGGGACTTGGCGTGACCCAGGATCACATCGACGAGGTCCTGAATCACAAAAAACAAGGACAAGGGAAGGTCTACAACGTCTACAACTATGACAGTGAGAAACGTTCAGCCCTTTTGAAGTGGGAAAACACGTCTTGGAGCTGGTCGCACCCCCATTGGAAACTCGATTGGAAATTCCCTAGGCAAACCTTGTCTAACCCTCTTGGAGACACTTGTTGTCCGCAGGAGGGCGAAATGAAACTGCTCACATACCATCAGGTCCGGAAGATGGTCCCGGTTGGCCGTACCACGCTATGGCGGTGGGAAAAGGCCGGACAATTCCCTCAACGGGTTCAGATCGGCCCGAAGCTGACGGGCTGGAGAGAGTCCGACATCCATGAGTGGATCGCACCACCTTGGGGGTCACGACCCCCAAGGTGGTGCGCATCGAAGCCACGCCCAAATGAGGGTCGGCAACATTGTAGCCGGGCTGAGCGGCAGCTTGCCCGGCGCCGGGGCGACGATGTGCACGGTGGTCAACCAGCGTAACGGCGGCCGCAATCGCCTCTCAGGGGTCGTGCACAGCCTGGTGCTGTTGGCCGTGCTCATGTTTCTGGGCCCCTTTGCCGCTCACATCCCGTTGACGGTGTTGGCCGGCATCCTCGTTACCGTCGGCATCGGCGTGCTGGACCTGAAAGGGCTCGCCCACGCCCGGTTTGTACCCTGGGCAGACGCCTTTGTGCCGGACAGGCCATTGGCGTGGGCGCCGAAACGGGCTTCACCGGGCGATGCGGGCCAGCCAGGGTGGGGCAAGCAGAGTCGTGATCCCGACCGTGGCGATCACGGCGGCATAATGTCCTGGGTCCAACAGCCCGGCGGTCGCACCGACCCCAGCAAAGATCAGGCCCACCTCGCCCCGGGCCAGCATGCCCACGCCGATGATCAGGCGGTTGGCGTCACCCTTCCAGGCGCCAAATCCGGCCAGCAACTTGCCGACAATCGCCACTGCGACCAGGCAGACCGTGAACATGAGCGTCGGCCAGGCCGAGGGATCGAAGGGATTCAGTAGGCGCAGATCGACGGCTGCACCCACCGAGACAAAGAAGACTGGGGTCAGCAGGTCGGCAATGGGCTTGATCTGCGTCTCGATCTGATGCCGTTCCTCGGTCTCTTCCAGCAGCAGTCCGGCCGCAAAGGCACCAATGAGGGCGGCGGAGCCAAAGCGCTCAGCCAGGTATGCCAGCAGGAACGCAAACGTCACGAACGTGACGAGCAGGACGCCACGGCCCCGCAGCATGGCCACGACTCGCTGCAGGACAGGTACGAACAGACGGCCAACGACCATCACGAGCACGATGAAGCCGATGGACATTGCCGTGATGCGCCCCACGGTCAGCCAGTCCGTCGTGCCTGCCTCCGCCAGACGCTTCATGATGCCCAGAAGGGAAACCCCGACCACGTCATCGATGATGGCGGCGCCGAGGATGATCGAGCCGGTAACGGTCGCCAGCAGGCCACGTTCGCTGAGGATGCGGGCCGAAATGCCGATGCTCGTGGCCGAAAGAGCTGCACCCACCAGGAGTGCCGAAAGCCAAGGGAGGCCAAACGCCAAACTCAGCCCTGTCCCGAGTCCGATGGGGGCTAGGACGCCGATCAGAGCGACCATGGCCGCCTGGGTGCCAGCGGCCGCCAGTTCTTGCAGTTTGGTCTCCAACCCAACTTCGAACAGCAGGACGAGGACCCCCAGTTCCGCCAGGCCGTGCACGACTTCGGCATGGGGATCGATCCAGCCAAATCCGCTCGCCCCTACGATCAACCCGCCTAACAGTTCACCGAGGACGGCCGGCTGACCAAGGCGCTGCATGAGCGCACCGCCCATCTTGGCGGCGGTGAGGATGCAGATCAGCGCCAGTAGAAGCTGTGTTAGGGTCAAAGAGGTGCCTCCGCTGACACTATAGCTCTTCAGTCCGGTCGCCCATCGGTAGGCGACCAGATGAAAATCCCATCAATTGGAGACATCGACTTCAAAAAGACGACGATCAGATTGACACTCGGACTGCCGGCGGACGCCTGGTTCTGAACGTCTTGATCAGCGTCGCCCAATGGGAACGGGAGGCGATCGCCGAATGGACGGTGTCAGCCCTGGCTTACAAAAAAGTTCAAGGCGTCTACCTGGGGGCCGAGCCGTACGGCTATCGCCGTGAGAACACCAAACTGGTCGAAGTTACGGGCCAGGCCGAGATCCGGGTCAAGATCGTGGCGATGCGGGACGACGGCCTGACCCTGCAGGCGATCGCCGACAACCTGAATGCCTCCGGTGTCCAGACAAAGCGCGGTTGCCAGTGGAAATGCCAGACCGTCAAGAACGTTGTCGACCGGCAGCTCGCCGTGGTGCCGGCATGACGCCGGGGCGCGGTGGTAGGCGTCAAGGTGCCGGACGACCGCCGGCAGGCGACGTGAACCGGCAAAGGATGTCCGTTACGCTGCCGCCCGATCAGATCTCAACGATCGCGGTTCTGGCCGCTGCAAAGGGAATCAGCCGAAGCGAGACCCTGTCCCTGATCATCGCCCTGGGGTTGGCGGCGTTGGCCTCTAATGGGTTAGAACCCCCCGGCGACTAGGTTCGAACAATCCGCCCCACAAGAACTGCAACAATTCCTCCACAATCCCACTTCAATAGTTCGTTGCAGGATCAGGTCTTATAGAACCTTGTCTGGCGGGATGAGACAAAAAGAGTTCGGTTGCTCGTCCCCGCCAGGATGGCAGCCGATCGGCCATCTGGCCGCGATTGCCCAGGGTTTCGTAACAGAAGCCCTGGGCAATCGCCTTGGGGCAGTGCTGCAAGGAGACGCTGATGGCACATGACACGAAGAAAAACGGGATTTTGTCCCAGTGCTCGGACGGACTGACAACCGACCGGGTGGGACCTGCGGCCTTGGGCCGTGAGCAGCCTCAGGCCATGAACCGGACGTTGAAGAACATCTTCGACGTCGAGGGCTCCAAACTTGCGTCCGACAACCCTTTGGCGGCAGCCGCACGGCAGCAGACCGAAGACCCGAACCGGACGTGGCTGGACTACTTCGGCAACAAACGAACCGGGGGGGCCCTTGAACGTGCAACGGTAGCCGCCATCGAACGCGAGCAGACCCTCACGATGAACCTGATGCTGTATGGCCTCCTTGACGCCAAGCGCTCCAAACTGGCACTCGAACGTGCCGTGGCGTCGAAGGCCGACCGTGAACAGACCCTTGCCGCGAACAAGCTGCTCAGGGACTTCGCTGACGCCAGGCGCGCCGAACGTGCCCCTGCACTCGCAGCGGCGGCGGCCGCCG
>JACMPN010000406.1 GCA_014377495.1 Candidatus Sericytochromatia bacterium | reverse complement strand
CCCCCCCCCCCCCCCAGTCTAGAGGGGGCCCCCCCCCCCCCACCCCCCCCCCCCCCCCCTCCGGGGGGGGGGGGGAGCTTTTTGCATGTTCCGGGGTATTGCCCTAGGGGCGGTAACGGCCGACGATGATCGAATCGGCGCCTTTGGCCTCGAAGTCGGCCATCAGGGCATCAAAGGCGGCCCGGACGATCTCCGACTTGCCGATCTTCAGCCGGTACTCGGTGCGCAGCTTCAGCATCAGCACCTCGAGCGCCATCAGCTGATCGCCACTGAAGTAGAACGTCGCCCGTTGATCGTGGATTTCCACCGGCTCCACGACTGCATGGCCAGCAGGGGCTTCGGCGACCGTTGGTTCGAACATGGCATCCAAGCCGCCACGCATGCTGACCCGCTTGCTCATCGGGTGGCCTGCAATGCCGGCTCCGCGCCGACCCGGGCCCGGACTTCGACGGCGAGTTGCCGATAGCTGTCCGACAGCGGGGAATTCGGCTGATAGGTGATCAGCGATTGCCCGGCGATGGGGCTTTCTGCCGCCCGGACCGAGTTGCCGATGATCGTCTCGAAGACCAACTCACCAAACCGCTCCTGCATCTCGCTGAGGACTTCCTTGGCCAGCAGCAGCCGACGGTCGAACATCGTCGGCAACAGACCCAGCAAACGCAGACCCGGATTCAGCTTCGTCCGCACCTTGTCGACCGTCGTCAGCAGAAGTTGGACGCCCTTGGCCGACAAAAACTGGCACTGCATGGGGATGAGGACGCCACCGGCGGCATTCAGGCTGTTGATCGTCAGCAGACCCAGGGACGGCGGCGTGTCGATGAGGACGAAGTCGTATCGGCCGACCAGAGGGGCCAGCTTGTCCTTGAGGGTGGCTTCGCGGCCCAGCTCGTTGATCAGCTCGATCTCGGCCCCGGCCAGTTCGATCGAGGACGGCAGCAGATCGCCTTCCGGCGTCGTCCGCAGGATCTCGTCCGCCCTTCGCTCGCCGACCAGGACGTGATAGAGGCTTGCCGGCAGGCCTTCCGGGTTGATGCCCAGGCCCAGGGTGAGGTTGGCCTGCGGGTCCATGTCGACCAGCAGGACCTTATAGCCCGCCTCGTGCAGGGCGGCCCCCAGATTCAGGGTCGTCGTGGTTTTGGCGACGCCCCCTTTTTGGTTTGCGATGGCGATGATCAAGCGACACTCCTACGAACGTTCGGGATTACTCCGCCTGCAGCAGCCAACCGGCCGGAGGCACCCAGGGCACGCACAGAGCGGGCTACGAGGTGGTGGCGGCCGGCAGCAACGACCGGATGCTGGCTTTTTATCACGATGTCAACAAAGAGACAAGCGGCAAATGCCCTCGCAAACAGAGTCAAACCGACGTTTAACCTGGCATAGAACGGCACCTGATATAGTGGCAACAGATCTTCCGCTTGCCCGAGGCGTCAGTTGTGATCCCGTCCGCCGCCGCACCCCATCCATCCGTCATCGCCACGCCGCTGCGTGATGGTGAGACGATCCTCCTGCACCTGCACACCAAGCGCTATTTCAGCCTGAACGCCGTGGGCGGGCAGTACTGGAAAGTCCTGCAAGGCACAGGCACGGCGCTGAGCACGGCACCGGACGAGAGTGCGCCGTTTTGGACCGCCCTGCTCGAACAGGGCCTGATCGTCACATGTGCTACAGGAGCGACACCCGCTGCCTGGCCACTGGGCGATGCCCCGCCGACCCTGGTCACCTACCCCGCCCTGGCTGGGATCACGTTCCTCTCCGGTGGGGGTGTCGCCGGCCCAGTCGTCATCTGAGCGGGTGATTGAGCGGGGTCATGACGGGCGATTTCGGCCTGGAACCCGGCTAAGGTCCATGAGGACCTGTCGCCGGAACCCAGACCGAAATCACCTCGCCCTGCTCCCCGCTCAATCAACCGCTCGTCATACCGGTGTGCACTTGGCCCTTCCTGCTTCTCCCCGCTTAATCAACCGCTCGTCATACCGGTGTGCACCGGGCCCTTCCTGATTTGGTGTCATAGTCCCTTGTCGCTCACCTACCTGTCACCGGCGCTCAGCGTCACCGTCACCACGCCGGGATCACCGGACGTCGTGGACTGCCTGTTTGAGGGGTGGCATTCCGGCAGCCCGGAGTCGGACGTGACCGTCGCCTTCGGACCCATCGAGTCGCTACACGCCGCCCCGGACAGCGCCCCGATCGGCTATGGCGAACTGCGAGGCTGGGTGACAAGCTCCGTGCTTTATCTCGCCTGTGACCGTGGCGCCCTGCAGGTGGATTACCTCGCCCGACACGGGACGATCCATCTGCCGGTTGCCCGTCCCGACCTGGCCTTTGCCCGGGACACACTCTGGCGGATCGTCGCCTTGGAACTCGCCCGCACCGTGGGCCGGTACTACCTGCACGGCGCCGCCCTCGTCAGCCCACTGGGCGCCGAGGTCATCTGCGCCGACGGCGGCATCGGCAAAAGCACCCTGGCCGCCGCCTGGCTCGCCGCCGGCCACGCCGCCGTCACCGATGATGGGGCGATGCTCGTCCCCGGCGACCCCGGCATCGTCACGGCCCTACCGGGTGCCTGGCGACTCAGTCCGCCCGCCGACCGCTGGTGCAGCCTGCCGCCGGCGCCGGATCCAGCCCCGGCTGATGGTGCATCCACCGACCACGGTCTGACCGTCAAACGACGCTTTTGGCCGCCGGCCGCTCAAATCGTCAGCCAGGCACCGATCCATCGGCTGCATTTTGCCGAACGCGGGGCCAGCACTGCCCTCGTCCCCTTGTCGCCCAGCCAGGCCCTGACCCGTCTGATCCGCCAGAATCCGCTGCTGATGGCCAGCCAGGCATTGGCAGGCAACCACCTGGAAGCATTGTGCATGCTCAGTGAACACGTGCCGGCATACATACTCCAGCTCAGCCCCGGGTTATTAAAAAATCCCCGCAACGCATTAAATCTGCTCGGAGTGTGAGGTAGGCCGCTTGCGCAGACGGTTGCTTGTCACCGAAAATCGGAAGACTGACGACATCGAAGGAGACCGGATGCAGATCGTGCGTCAACTGCCGAGCTTGGCCTGCCTGGTATTGGGCGTGGCCATCGGTTGCGCGCCTGCCATGCCGCCGATGCCGGCCACCGTCTCGACCCTGACCGCTGCGGCCACGACCGCCGGCTACCGTTACGAGGGAGTTGCGGACCCACTGACCCATGCGGTGACGATCTCGCCGGTGGGCTTCAAGAGCCAGGTCACGGGCGTCTTCGTGCGCAGCGCCAACGCCGTGTGGAACGGCGGCACGTCGACCTTTTCCTTCGATTTGCTCGTCACGAACAACTCCGGCGGCGCCCTCTCCACCGTGCGGGGCGTCGTCCTCTCGACGACCCCCGGCTCCCCGACCGTGATGGCGGCGGGCACCAGCGGCACGCTCGTCGGTGGCCAGCCCTACTACAACTACGGCACGCTCGCCAATGCGGCCACCGGCACGGTGAACGTGGTGTT
>JACMPN010000405.1 GCA_014377495.1 Candidatus Sericytochromatia bacterium | reverse complement strand
TAGGCCAGGGGAGCGGCCCACCAACAAAACCCCCCCCCCCGGGCCCGGGGGGCGGGGCTTTTGGCGTGGGGCTCAGCCCTGTTGCTCGGGTTGCTTGGCGGGAGTGGGCTGGCCAGCGAACATGCTGGTCAGCACGAGGAGGGCGACACCGACGTTGATGCCGACGTCAGCCACGTTGAAGATCGGGAAGAAGTACTGGCCGTGCCATTGCACGTAGATCATGTCGACGACGTAGCCGAGGCGGAGCCGGTCGACCATGTTGCCGGCAGCCCCGCCGAGCAGGAGGGCCAACGCAAAGCTCTGGGCCATGTTGCGGGGGAAGAACTTGCGCTCGTAGACGATGATGCCGATGCAGACGGCAGCGGACACCAGGCCGAGCAGCCGCGGGTTGCCGGCCAGCATGCTCCAGGCACCGCCCGTGTTGTGGGCCAGAGTCAGTGCCAGCCAGTTCGGGATCACCGAGTGCACCTCACCCAGCAGAAAGCGTTGGGAAACGGCGTACTTGGACCAGAGATCCCCGATCAGCCACAGCAATGCCAGTGCATAGACCAGCAAGGTGGCCTGACGGTTCTTCACGAGTGGATCCCCCTATGTGGTTGTCGATTTACCTGAGCGTGCCGCCGCTGGCCAGCCTGCCTCACGACACGCTGGCCTGGGCGTCGTGGCTGACCGCGTAATAGCGCGCTGCGGGATGATGGACGATAATCGCACAGGTCGATTGCTCCGGCACGATCTGATCAGAGACAGTCAGCGAGATGCCCAGGGCCTCCGCATTCAGCAAGGGCAACACCTGCCGGTGCGCCTCCAGCTGCGGCCAGGCCGGGTAGCCGGGACTGTAGCGCTGTCCCTGACTGTGTTCCATACCCAGCTCGTCCCGGATCCGCCGATGGACCCAGGCCGCCAGGGCCTCGGCCACCTCGACCGCCAGCCCGTGCAGGTAATAGCTCTTCGTGTATTCGTGGGCGGCCTGGAACTTGTCCGTCCACTCCGTCGCCACCTGTCCCGCCGTGACGACGTGGAAAGCCGCCACGTCCCGCACGGGGCTGAAGTAATCCGCCAGACAGAGGTGCTTGTCGGCCATCTGCCGGCTGAACGTCAGCGTCGTCAGGATCTCGTCGCTGTCGGCCGCCAGGATGTGCAGATTGTCGCCCTCGGCCCGGACCGGAAAGTAACCATAAGCGACGTTCGGCGTCATGTAGCCGTTGGCCATGGACTCCTGCTGCAAGGCCAGACGGATCGGCTCGAACTCCGTCTCGATCAGGCGGGCCAGCTCGTCCTTGTCTTTGCCCCGGACGCCCCAATGCAGGGAATACAGGGTCTTCAAATCCAGGATCGGCCAGATCTCGTCCCAAGGGACGTTATGGATGTGCTTCCAGCCCCAGAACGGCGGCGTCGGGATGCGTTCGGCCGGCGGCGTGTCGCTGCGGGCCCCCGTCCGGACCACCGTCGCTGTGCGGGCCTTGATCTCGGCCCGCACGGCCAGACCCTCACGGGCCTCGATGAGCATGGCCGCCGACATGGCTGCCTTGGCGCCCGGCTCGGCCAAGGCGTTCATCAGGTCCAAGCCCTCGAAGGCATCCTTGCAGTAATAGACGCCGCCGTCGTAATGACGCTCCTCGTCGAGGATCATCGCCCGGTAGCCGAAGGGCCGGTTGATCGCCGCCCCGCCGATCATCACGGGGTAGCTCAGGCCCAGCTTGTCCAGTTCCTTGACGCAGGCAGGCATCTGCTTCGACGTGGAGACGAGCAGCGCCGACAGGCCGATGACGTCGGCGTTGGTTTCCTGGGCTTTGGCGATGATCGTCTGGATCGGCACCTGCTTGCCCAGGTCGTGGACGATGAAGCCGTTGTTGCTGAGGATCGTCTTGACGAGGTTCTTGCCGATGTCGTGGACGTCACCGTAGACGGTGGCCAACACGACGGTGCCCTTTGTGTAAGAATCGTTCTTTTCGAGGAACTGCTCCAGATAGGCGACGGACTTTTTCATCACTTCGGCAGACTGCAGCACGAAGGGCAAAATCAGCTCGCCGGAGCCGAACTTGTCGCCCACGTCCTTCATCGCCGGCAGGAGAACCTCGTTGAGGATGCCGACCGGGCTGCGGCCCTGCATCGCTTCGGCGAGGTTCTCGTCCAGGCCTTCGTGGATGCGGTGCAGGATGTGCTGGTGCAACCGTTCCTCGACGGGCAGCTGGGCCAGCTTTTCACGGACCGACTCGCCTTGCGGCTGACGGGGCCCGGCATTGGTGTAGTGCTGGATGAACTGGGCCAGCGCATCCGGCCGCCGGTAGTAGATCAGGTCGTCCGCCAGTTCCCGTTCTTCGAGTGGGATCGACGGGTAGGGGATGATGTCCTTCGGGTTGACGATGGCCAGGTCCAGGCCCGCCTGCACGCAGTGATACAAAAAGGCGGAGTTCAGCACACCACGGGCGTGGGGGCTGAGGCCGAAGCTGACGTTGCTGATGCCCAGGCACGTCCGCACCCCAGGCAGCTCCGACTTGATCCGCCGGATGCCCTCGATCGTCTCTTTTGCCGACTCGACATAGGCGTCTTCACCGGTCGCCAGCGTGAAGGTCAGGGCGTCGTAGATCAGGCTCTCGGCCGGCATCTCGTACTCGCCGGTGACGATATCGTAGATCCGCTTGGCCACTTCGACCTTGCGGTCGGCCGTCAGCGCCATGCCCACTTCGTCGATCGTCATGGCGATCATCAGCGAGCCGTACAGCTTGGCCAGCGGAACGATCTTGGGGATGCGGTCCCCGGAGCCTTCCAGGTTGATGGAGTTGATGATGGCCCGGCCGGGATAGACCTTGAGGGCCGTCTCGATGACGTCCGCTTCGGTCGAGTCGATGACCAGCGGGGCATCCACGGAGTTGGCCAGCAACTTCGTGACCATCCGCATCTGCTCGCCTTCATCGAACCGCTCGGTCAACGCCGTACAGATATCGAGCAGATGGGCGCCGCCCTCCGTCTGGTGACGGGCGATGGCCACGAGGCCCTCGTAGTCGTCGGCGATGAGCAGCTCTTTGACTTTGCGGGAGCCCTGGGAATTCACCCGTTCGCCGACGATGATCGGCCGGGTCTCCTCGGTGAGCAGCTGGGCCCGCATGGCGCTCGACACAGCGGTCGGCACGTTCAGCGGCCGCGGCTTGGGCTTGAGGTGGGCGACCCGCTCGACGACGGCCCTCATGTGCTCCGGGGTCGTCCCGCAGCAACCGCCGACGATATTGGCACCGAACTCGCTGACGAAGCGCTCCAGGTAATCGGCCAGCCCGGCCGGTTCCAGGGGGTAATGGGCCCGGCCGTCGACGTTTTCGGGGATGCCGGCGTTGGGGACGACCGAGACGTAGCGGGCGCAGTTTTCACCCAGGAAGCGGACCGTGTCGATCATTTCGGCAGGGCCGGTGGAGCAGTTCAGGCCGATGACGTCGATGGGCAGCGGGCTGAGGGTGGCCACGACCGCCCCGATATCCGTCCCGAGGAGCATCCGGCCGTTGGCGTCGATCAGCGTCACCTGGGCCATGATCGGCACGTCGATGCGTTTGTCGCGACGGGCCCGGTCCAGCCCCATGATCGCCGCCCGCACTTCGAGGATGTCCTGGCTCGTCTCGATCAGCAGCGCATCGCAGCCGCCTTCGATCAGGCCGATGGCCTGCTCGTGGAAGAGGATCTCCAACTGGTCCAGGGTGATGTCGGACAGGGAGGGGTCCGTGGAACTGGGGAGCATGCCGGTCGGGCCGATGGACCCGACGACGAAGCGCTCACCGTCGAAGCGGTCGGCGACGCGGCGGGCCAACTGGGCGGCCATGGCGTTCAGTTCCACGGTCTGGTTGCCGAGACCGTACTCCTCCAGCTTAAGGCGGCTGCCGCCGAAGGTGTCCGTCTCGACGGCATCGCAACCGACGGCGAAAAAGCTGGCGTGGACGCGCTCGATGACGTCGGGCCGGCTGAGAATCAGCCCCTCGTTGCAGCCCTCTCGGCCGCCGTAATCCTCAAGGGTCAGGTTCAGCGACATGATGTTGCTGCCGAGCGCCCCATCCAAAATCAGGATGCGCTGCTTTAGCGCCTCGCGAAACCGTGAGCTCATGTCCTGCCAACCCCTTCTGCCATCACTGCTGGCCGCGCCTAGCAGTGTCCCATCGCCCACAAGCCCTGGCAAGGCGCCCCCACGGCCGCCTACAACCGCAGGGTCCCGTGGCGACTGCCGCACGCCCGACATCCCGTGTCCCCTTATAAGAGTGCCCAACCTGTCCGCAATGGCCAAGCCCCGCGCCCACAAAGCCCGTTCGCCGCCCTTGGCCAAACCAGCCAAAGCCCTTGAGCCGAGGACACTCAGGTCATGTTGCTTGACCGCAGCAATGCGGCGTGATCCAAGAAGGTTGCGAGCAAGTTCTGCTCGTGACCAAAGGGGAGTAGCTGCCGGTTATCCGGCCGACTTGGTCGTCAACACGGTCCGATCCGGACCCGGCCTGATCGACAGTCTGCAGAGCCTGATCAGCTCTGTCGCGACCATGATGGCAGGCACAATCTGCCGGCGGGATTATATGGGGCCATCAGCCGGGCGTAGCCGTCGGGGGAGGAACGTGGTGCCCCTTGACGGGGAACCACGCCCCATGGCGGCAGAGCCAATTTAACCTTCACTGCGGCAGGGTGATCAACCCCAGTTGCTGCAGCAGGCCGCACCGGTCGTCGTTGATGGTCATCGCAGCGATTTTGGCCGCCTGGACGGAGAGGATGCCCGTCGCGGTGTAGCTGACACAACGCCCCGTGGGCGGATGGTCATGCCAGGGGCCCAGGTTCGTCCCCGTGACGACCGCGTGGACACATACCAGGTCGTTTTCACCGATCAGGGTGTCGATGGCAAAATGCAGATCGGGAAAGGCGGCGAGGAACACCCCCACGATTTGCCGCAGCCCGTTCGCCTCGGTGAGCGGCGGGCCGGCCATGGGGTAATGCAGCACGAACGTCGGCGCCAGCATTTCGTAGAACACGGCCGTGTTGCGCTGGTTGATACCCTCGTCGAACAGGCGTCTGACGATGGCCTTGTTCCGGTCGACGACCGACCCGCCCGTCGCCGAGAGCGCCGTGTCGCCTGCGGTCGCCTGACCGTATCCCTGGGATGACGTAGCCATAGCCCCTCCTCATACAGGCGGCAGCGGGACGGCTCCTGAGAAAACGCCCCACCCACATGCCTGTGCCTGATCGAACGGCATGCCGCCTGACATGGGCCGATCTTACCCGAGCCAGGCTCGAGCGACTTGATCAGGGCTTCTTGCGGGCCATTTTCTGGAGCAGACGGTCGAGGGCGTTGGCGAACGCCGCCCGATCCTTGTCGGTAAAGCCCTTGGGGCCGCCCATCTCGATGCCGCTGTCCCGCATGGAGCGGTGAAAAGCCAACAGGCTCATCCGCTCCCCGATCGTCTGCTCATCGAAGCGCTCGCCACGATGACCGACGCAGACGGCGCCCTTTTCGACGGCGGCGGCCGCCAGCGGGATGTCCGCCGTGATCACCAGGTCGCCCGCCTCAACGTGCTCGACGATCCAGGCATCGGCGGCATCCGGCTTGCCCGGCACGACGACGCTGGTCACGCCCTGCTCATGGGAAAAGCCCATGGGGCTGTTGCTGACGAGGATCATCGGCAAACCCGTCCGCACGGCCGCACGCAGAACGATTTCCTTGACGGGACAGGCATCCCCGTCGACGTAGAGTTTCATCGGACCACCCCACTGGTCAGGCCAGACGCGTGGGGCCCGATGGGCAATACGCCCATTAGCGGGCGATGCTCCAGGCCATGTTTTCCGTGTAGACCTTGGACTCGCCGTAGTTACAGCCGCCGCCTTCGCCTTTGTCGCTGATAGCGATGATCCCCAGATCGAACTCCACCGGGAAGGCCTTGATCGCCCTGTTCACGGCGGTTTGCGGGGCCATGCCGCCGGCCATCAGGTCGTACACGGACTTGGCGACCAGGTGTTTGACGATGACTTCGCCTTCGCCCGTGCAGGCGACGGAGCCCTTGGGACCGGCGAAGATGCCGGCGCCGTAGATCGGCACGTCACCCACGCGGCCGTAAAGCGTGATCGTCGTCCCGCCCGTGGAGATCCCTGCTGCATAATTGCCCTGCTTGTCCCGGGCAACGCAGCCGACCGTGTCGGGGCTGCCGAGGGCTTCTTTGAGACCGGTCGTGAAGTTCCAGGCCTTCTGCCAGTTGAAACGCTTCCAGGCTTCGGAAGCATCGCCCATCTCCTTGCCGTTGAGGATGCGCTTGACCTTCTCGTACCGGGCGTGGGCCTGCGGGGACTCGGGGTAAAAATCGGCATGGCCCATGGCCCTGGCAAAGCGGGTGGCGCCGTCGCCGACGATGAAGATATGCGGCGTGTCCATGACCTGGCGGGCGACGAGCACGGGGTTCTTCACCCGTTCAATGGCGGCCACGGCACCGAACGCACCGGTCGTGCCGTCCATGCAGGCCGCATCCATCTGGATCGTCTTGCCGTCCATGCGGATGTTCGAACCCGTCCCGGCGTTGAAGCGGGGATCGTCCTCGAGCACGACGGTGCCGGCGAGGGCCCCTTCCAGGGCGGTCCCGCCCGCCTTGACGACGGCGAGGGCTTTGGCGGCGGCGGCATCGGTGCCGTCCTTTTGCAATTTCCGCTTGCTGCCGGAGCCACCGTGGGCCAAAGCCACTGGCGGCAGGGCGACTTTGGCAGCGAGGGTCGTCGTGACGGCCGGAGTGGCCGAGGCGCCCATCGTCGGGAGGGTCAGGCCAGCCAGAACGACCATCATGCCGCCACTTAGAGCTGCCCACCGCGTTGAGATCGTCTTCATATGCCTGTCTCCGTCCTTTTCACGTCGTGGTGGCGCCCTGTGGCCCCCTGTTAGAGCCTATCTCGACAGGCTCGTCATGGTAGTCTACCGCCGTTCGGCGCCCGACCAAGGGACCATACCGGGGTCAATGCCCTGGAGATTTGCCTGACACGATTGCAGCCGCCCGTCACCGAGAGCGTCCATGATCATCCGACCCGCCACCCACGCCGACCTGCCGGCGATCAACGCCATCTACAACCATTACGTCCTGACTTCCACCTGCACGTATCAGGAGGAACCGGAAACGCAAGGCGAGCGCGAAGCCTGGTTCGCGACTCACGGCGAACGTCACCCCGTCACCGTGGCCGAACACGATGGCGTCGTCATCGGCTGGGGGAGCCTGTCGCCGTTCCGCAGCCGGGGCGGCTATCGCTTTTCCGTGGAAAATTCCGTCTACGTCGAGCAGGGCCGGCACGGCCAGGGGATCGGCAAAGCCCTGATGATCGACCTGATCGCCCGGGCGACCGCCTTGGGATACCGCTCGATCGTGGCGGGAGTCTCAGCGGACCAGACAGCGAGCATCAGCCTGCACGAGCGCCTGGGATTCACCCGGGTCGCCCTCTTCCAGGAAGTCGGCTACAAGTTCGCAACTTGGCTGGACGTGGCGTTTCTGCAACTGATGCTGCCACCAGGCGGCCTGGATACGGCAGGTCAGTCCGGAAACACCTGACGCCGTTTGGCCTGGAACTCGGCGGCCGAAACCGGCCAGCACCGTTCGGCCATCGCATTCGACGCGTGCCCTTGACCATCTGCCCAGATGTTATCGACGAGCAGGCCGTCTGGCAGGAGTTGGTCCCTGGGGTCGACGTCACCGCCGTCAGGCAGCAGGGACAGGGAATGCCACGCGGTCCAGTGCCAGGGCGGACCCTGCAGGAAGCCGCCACCTTTGCAGGCGTGATTGCGCTCCTGCATCGTGGGCCGCATCGGGCGCCTGCTCATTCATCAGGTCGTCCGGCCCGGGTTTCCGGATGCCGTCATGACGCTATTCGTTCGTCTGGCGCCGCTGCCGTCCCCAATGCCAGATATAAAGCGAAATGGCGTTGTTGAGCACGTGGACCCCGATCGGCACGAAGAGGTTGCCTGTCCAGGCATACAGATTGCCCAGGAACAGACTGGCAAACAGCGCCCACAGACCATAGACCCAGAGCTTGGGGCTCGGGATGTGCAGAAGGGCAAAGAGGACACTGGTCAGCACCACGCCGATCAGGGGCTGCAGCACACCGCGGAAGGCGATTTCCTCACCGATCCCGGAGAGCAGGGCGACCCAGATGAAATCGCCCGGCCGCAGGGGACCGAGCACCTCGTCAAACAGGCGGGACATGGCCGAACGCAAACCGGCGCTGGTGGCCCAGATAAGCCCATTGACGCCCACCAGCAGCAGCGTCGCCCCGACGACGCTGCCCCAGGCCCTGGGCTGCAGGGACCAGCCGTGCCAGAGATGGATCCCCTGCCAGTTGGCGACGACGAGACCCAGCCAGAGCAGGACCCCTTCCTGGATGGCAAGGAACCGGAGTAGTTGACCGCGGCTCAACGGCCTTGCAGGAGGCGCCGCAGCACCTCGCTTTCCCTCAGCAGGTCGAGGGTAAAATCCGCGTGGCCCCGGGCATAGCCGTTGCCGATGAGCATGTCGATGTCCTGGCCGACGGATTCAGCGCCCAAGGCGGCGGCCTGGAAGTTCGTCGCCATGCTGAAAAAATAAATGCGGCCCCGGTCTTTGGTGGCCAGGATGCAGGCCATCTCCGTGTTCGGGACGTTGACGCAGTTGATGACCAGATCGACCATCGCATGATCGGTGGCGGCGGAAACGGCCAGCATCAACCCCACGGCATCGGTGGCGTCGCCGACCATCGTGGTCACGCCCGGGGCGGCTTCGGCAGCGCGGGCGACGATCTCGTCTTTGTAATCAAAGGCGATGACCTGCCGGGGATCCCTGACCTGCTTGGCGGCCACATAGGTGCAGAGTATGCCCGACTTGCCGCCGGCACCGATGATCAGGACCCGATCATCCGGTCCGACGAGACGATGCGTCTGGGCCGGTGCCCCGCAGACGTCCAGGGCGGCTAGCACGAGGGTTTCGGGCAAATCATCGGGCAGCACGGCCAAAAGGCTGTTTTCAAACAGGAGGGCCTGACCCTTGACCACCACCTGATGCGAGGTCAGATCCACATTGTCGATCCGGTCGAGCCGCAGAGGTGTGGTGGTCAGACTGACGAGGGTGGCGATGCGGTCACCGACCTGGGCCAGCGGCTTCGCCGTATCGGGGCCCACGGCAGCCACCCGGCCGATGAGCATGCCGCCGGAACCCGTTACCGGGTTGTGCATTTTGCCGCAGGTCTCGACGATGGCGTCGATGGCCGCCCCGACCCGCTCCGGGTCATGGCCGTGGGCGGCCGCCAGTTGGGTCATGCTGGCCGAATCAATGTTGAGGCGTTCGACGTCGATGAGCAGTTCGCCCGGTTTCAGCGGCAGACTGAGGTCGAGACGCTTAGCCTGATAGGGCAGCGCCCCGGCAGGATCGACGGCCCGATGGGTGCCGAAGGGCGACGCTGTATCCATGGGACAGGCTCCTCTACTTAAGTGACGACACGGGGGACGAAGCACGTCGGGGCTGATGGCGGTGGGGCACACGGACCCTGCCCCATGATCGCCGAGACCAGCCCAAACACGCCAGTGGCCTTATGACAGCGGTCTGAAAAACAGAAAACCCCGGCGCTACGCCATCACGGACGCAGGCCGAGGTCCAAAAAGGTCTCAACTGAAGCACAACGACCGAGCGCCCAGGGAGCGTCCGACTCTCTCCTCAAGGTTCCCCGCAGAGCGGGGACCAAAAAGTCCGTAGCACCTCCATACCACCCTGAAAAAGTCTCAAAAGTGGCACAGCGGAACCACGTTGAAGGGTTTGATCCGGTGGTTGGAGAGTGCCTTGAATGCGGGACGGTTCCTGACGACAGCGCCTAATGGCGCTTAGGAAGGGTTCGGCCAGCAGGCAAGGTGCTATACGGCCGCCTGGTCAAACCCGACTAGGCGACGTTGTTTTTCTTCAGGAACTCCTGGAGTTGGGACTTGGGCACGGCACCGACGACCTGGTCGATCACCTTGCCGCCCTTGAACAACAGCAGCGTCGGGATGCCACTGATGTGGAATTGACGGGCAGTGTTGGGGTTTTCATCCGTGTTCAGTTTGACGACACGCAGCTTGCCGTCGTACTCGCCGGCAAGCTGCTCAACGATCGGGGCCACCATCCGGCACGGTCCGCACCACGGGGCCCAGAAGTCCACCAGCACCGGCAGGTCGGCCTGCAGCACTTCTTTTTCGAAGTTCTGATCATCAATCGGGGTCACACCAGCGGCCATGGTCCAGGTACCTCACAGTTTCAGTTTTACGCTTCGGAAAGCCCTGCCATTCTACCGCCATGCGCACCGCCCTGCCACCGACCTTTGCCAACAACCCCATGCCGACAGACGTTGACCGCCTGTTGGTGCCGGTCTCCACCGATGCACCGGTCGTTCTGGCCGCCAAACCCCTGTGATACGCTAATGAGGGCTTGGCCGGGGTCCCAGTGGCACGGCAGCCTGCGGACACGCACCGCATGCGGGACGGAGGAGGATTAGCCATGGTCGTCGCGGATATCGAACTCACCTGCCGTGACTGCAACGGCGCCTTCATTTTCTCGGCCGGCGAACAGGAATTCTTCGCCCTCAAGGGCTATACCAACCAGCCCACGCGCTGCAACGCCTGCCGGTCCATCGTCCGCCCCATTGCGCCGCCCCGACCCGCCCCGGTGCGCGCCCAGAAACCCGTCTTTACGGTCAACTGCGCCGAGTGCGGCGCCGAAGCCACCGTCCCCTTCAAGCCGACCCAAGGCCGCCCCGTCCTCTGCAACCTCTGCTTCCGCAAACGCTAGGCTGAGTTTGGGGGGAGCTGGACGGCCGATTGCCTGCTCCGAAACACCGTGACGGCGCATCAACTAGCAACGGGCATTCCTAAGCGCCGTTGGGCGCTGTCGTCACACGCCTCTTAGCAACCGACTCGCCCAGCTCACCCGCATGCTCACCCTGACACGGCTCAGCCATTTTTTTTGATTTCTGCTTGCCCCTGTGCCTGCGACTGGGCGCTCATTGGATTTCGGCTCAAAGGCACCGAGTTTACCACTCGGCACACGCCTCGGCGACTGGCCAGGCAAGCCAGATCTGGTACGATACAAAACGTTCGTCTGCCGATGATGAACTTTCCCATTCGTTTACCAGTCTTTGAGCCACGGGGGGCATCGTGCGCATTTTTGGTATCACGGATAAAGGCATCGTCCGCGAAACGAACCAGGACAGCTTTGCCACCGAGCCCAGGCTGGGTTTGATGATCGTCGCCGACGGCATGGGTGGCCACGCCGCCGGTGAGCAAGCCAGTTCCAGTGCCGTTATGACGGTGCTCGAGGTTTTTTCCCGCTACGACTTCGCCAAAGGCACCCTCGGGGGCTCCGAAGAAACCTACACGGTCGATCAGATCATCGCCCTAGCCCTGCAAGAGGCCAACGAGCGGATCATGATCGCTTCGGTCAGCGACGCATCCCTGCAGGGCATGGGCACGACGGCGATCGTCGCCGTCCAGCGTGATCAGGCGCTGCACATCGGTCACATCGGCGACTCCCGCGTTTACAGGGTCCGCAGCGGCCAGGTCGACCAGCTCACCGAAGATCACTCTATCGTCCAACAACTCGTCCGGGCCGGTGCGATCAGCCCCGCCGAAGCCCAGGTCCATCCCTACAAGAATGTCATCACCCGCTGTCTGGGGATGGCCAGCGAGATCGAGCCGGACCTGTTCAAAGTCGCCTTTGAAGCGGAAGACCGCTTCGTCATCTGTTCCGACGGCATGAGCAATTTTGTCAGCAACCAGCGGCTCACGGAAATCGTGGGCGGCTGCGACGACATCGAGGAAGCCGGCCGGATGCTGATTTCCGAAGCGAACGCACGTGGGGGCGCTGACAACATCACCGTCGTCCTGATGTTCGCTGACGCCACCCGTTCCCAGATCTAGTGTTTTAGGGGTATTACGGTCGTGATGACCTTCGGCAAATACACCGTGATCGACGAGCTCGGTCGTGGTGGCATGGGCATCGTCTACAAAGCCACCGACTCCATTCTCGGCCGCACCGTGGCCGTCAAGGAGCTGGTCTTTGGTGGCACGACCACGCAGGTCGAAAAAGAGGAAAGCATCGCCCGCTTCCGCCGGGAAGCCCAGACCGCCGCCCTGCTCAGCCACCCGAACATCGTCACCATTTATGACGTCGGTGACGACGGCGGCCGCCATTACATGGCCATGGAATTCCTCGTCGGCCGGACCCTCAAACAGAGTCTGGAAAGCGGCGAGCGCCTGCCGCTCAACCAACTGCTCGATATCGTCCGCCAGTGCTGCATGGGTCTCGACCATGCCCACGGCCACGGCGTCGTCCACCGGGACATCAAGCCCGACAACATCCTCATGGCGCCCAATGGCACCGTGAAGATCATGGACTTCGGCATCGCCCGCCAGGTCGGCGGCATGTCCAGCATGACCCAGACCGGGACGATGCTCGGTACGCTAGCCTATATCTCCCCGGAGCAACTGCAGAATTCCAAAGAGGTGGACGGCCGGGCCGACCTCTTTTCCTTCGGCTGCATGATTTATGAGCTATTCACCGGTGTGCTCCCCTTTGACGGCGGCAGCATCGGCGGCACCATCCTCAAGATCATCACCGAGGAGCCCCGCCCCCCCCAGGACCTCAATCCCGCCCTGCCGCCCCTGGTCAACCGGGTCATCCTCAAGTGCCTCGCCAAAGTGGCCAGCGAGCGCTATCAGCGGGCCGGCGACATCCTCAAGGACCTCGAGCCCCTGATCGGCTCCAACAGCGACGCCAGCAAGCCCCGCAGCGACAAGAGCTGCGCCAACTGTGGCCAGGGCATCGAGGCGCGGGTGCGGTTCTGCCCGAACTGCGGCGCCCCGCAAGGCGTCGGCGGCCCCGGTCCCTCGCCGTCCATGCCCCAGAGCAATCAGGCCCCTGTCGCCGGCCCCGCCTGGCAGCCGCCTTCCCATACCCCGCAGCCCGCTGCGGCCCCCGCACCGGCGACGGATCGGGGCCCCAGTCCCGCCCCGAGTCCCACTCCGTCGCCGAGCCCGAATCCCGTGCAACCGCCAGCCCGGACCGGTGTACCCGGAGCGACCTTCACGCCCCCGGCCGCCTTCACACCGCCCGCCGCCTTTACGCCGCCCGGATCGGCCTTCACGCCACCGCCGGCCCCCGTGCCGGTCGCGGGTTCGGCGTACACGCCGTCGGCCCCGCCTGCCAGCCGGGCGCCCGAGCCTGTGCCCAGTTACGACCGACCGTCGCCCACGGCCAATGTGCCTTCGCCTTACCATTCACCGGCGCCGGTCCCAAGCAGTGACTTCGGCCGGGAGAGCGCCGGCGGTGGCGGCAACAGCTTGCGTTTCCTGCGCACGTTCGGCCGTCCCGGCTCCGGCAAGGGCGAGTTCTTCTCGGCCCGCGGCATTGCCGTCGACCCACGGGGCTTCGTGCTGGTCGCCGACACGCAAAACGGCCGGGTCCAGTTCTTTGACCGACTCGGCCAATGGCACCACGTCATTGCCGGCGATGCGACCAAGGGCATGAAGTCCCCCTGCGGCGTCGCCATCGACTCCGCCGGCAAGGTCTGGGTCATCGACTCCCTCGACTCCAAGGTCCGGGTCTTCGACATGGACGGTCCCCTGCTGGGCATTTTCTGTGAAAAGGGCACCGGCCGCGGTCAGTTCACCACCCCCGGCGGCCTGGCGATCAGCAGCCACGACATGGTGGTGATCAGCGATCCGGAAAATTACCGCATCCAGTTGCTCGACACTCGCGGGCAGGTGAAAAACATCCTCGGCCGGCACGGCACCCGTCCCGGGGAGTTCCGCTCGCCGTATGGAGTCGCCACCGACGCCAACGACCGGATCTACGTCATCGACTACGGCCGTCCCTCCGTGCAGGTCCTCGACAAGGACGGCATCAGCCGACTGCAGTTCGGCACCCGCGGCGCCGACCCGGGCCAGTTCAGCATCCCCCGGGGCATCGCCGTCGCCGCCGACGGCCGGATCATCGTGGCCGACACCCTGAACCACCGCCTGCAGATGTTCGATGCGCAGGGTCAGCTGTTGTCATGCTTCGGCAACAAGGGCAGTGGCCATGGCCAGTTCATGGGACCGGAGACCTTGGCCGTGGACAACAACGAGCTCTACGTCCTCGACAAGGGCAACAACCGCGTGCAGGTTTTCAGCCTCGACGGCTAGGCCGGGCCAAACAGCCTGACAACAGGGCATCCGGCATGCTACAACCAAGGCATGCTGTCATTCCTTTTGGCCGCGTCGCTCCAGGCGGCGCCCTATACCGACGATTTGGACCGGGCCTCGCTGCTCTCGGCAATCGACCACCAACTGCGTGATTTGCAGACGCAGCCGGCAGCAGTTGTCGCTCTGGGCGAAGAACAGGTGACGACCGCCGCCCTGCAGACGACCTTACGCATCTTCCGCACCGTCGTCGTGCGCCACCACGGCACGCCGCAGTTCAACACCGAAATCAACCGCCGCTTCCGGGTGCTTGCCGTCGCCGACCAGACCCTCTTCACGGCCTACTACGTACCCAGCATGCAGGCCAGCCGCACGAAGTCCGGCCCCTACCTGTATCCGTTTTATGCCTACCCGACGGGTGGGTGTCCCCTGACCCGCGGCGAGATCGATGGCGGGGCGCTGGCCGGCAAAGGCCTGGAACTGGCCTGGGTCAGGGACCCTTTTGCCCGGTACTCGCTGATGATCGAAGGCTCGGGCCTGCTGACTTTCGAGGACGGCTCGGTCAAACATCTCAATTACGCCGGCAACAACGGCCACCCCTACAAAGGCGTGGAGCAGATGTTTCAGGATTGGCACCGGAGCACGGGCAATCCCCTGAATTGGGCATCGATTACCCGGTACTTCACGCCCCGCCTGGAGTCATTCTGGCCCTATCAGGCCCGGAACCCCCGGTATATCTTCTTCCGGCTCGGTGACGAAGGCCCCTTCGGACTCTCACGTATCCCGTTGACTGCCGGCCGCTCGATCGCCACGGACAAACGGCTTTACCCCGCCGGTGGTCTGGCGTTCATTGACGTACCGGGGACGGGTATCCGCCGCTTTGTCGTCGATCAGGACAAAGGCGCCGCCATCACGGGTAAGCACCACGTCGATCTGTTCGTCGGTGGCGGTGAACAGGGCAAAGGTCTCGGCACGCATCTGCTGCACCAAGGCCGGCTCCACTATCTGCTGGCCCGACCCGAAGTGCCGGCCCCGACCGAGTCGCCCTAGGGATGGTCTGAGCGCAATTGGCCCGCTCAGCACGAGCTCAGACCACCGCTTGGGGAAAAACGCCCCACAACTCGCCTTAGAGCACGAAGACGACCTTGGCATTGCTCATGATCTTGGAGTTGGCTTCCGCTCCGACCAGTTGTTTGGCGGCGTCATCCGTCAGTACGGCATCCGCCTTGAAGCCGCCGCTGATCCTGGTTGCCCGCAGCCGCAACGGGTTTTTGCCGGCCCGCTCCAGTTGATTGGCTTCGGCTATCGTGTCGGTATAGCCGACGATGCCCTCGTTGATAACGAAGTCGGCAAAGCTGTCGGGCATGTCCCGCCGGCCGAGATAAATCTCCCCGCCGGAACTGTCCAGGATCGTCGGACTCATCGCCGGCTGGCCACCGAGCCCTTTGCAGTCGATGATCACCCCGGTGTACTGGCTGGTAACAACCACGGGCACGACGTTCGTCTTGATGGGCAACGGTTTGCGGGATAATCCCGCTCCTGCCGGGCGGGGCTTGGCTGGCACCGGTTTCACGGCAGCTGCCGCCAGGTGGCAGGAGTCGACCAGCGTTTGCGGCACGAGGGCCGACAGGGCGAACAAGGCCGTGACCGCAAGATGATCCGGTCTGGCGGAGTCCCTGGCACGTCCAGGCGCCTGCCAGCTGTCCGGTGCCGTGATCCCCGCCAGACCGGATTGCCCATACAGGTTAACCGTCACGTCAATCTCGACCGCACCGTCGCTGAGGAAGCGGGGGGCCCCGGGCTGGGCGCCTTTGACCAGGGCACTGACCTGGGTGCGGATGGTGTCGGAGTCGGTAACGAAGTCCTTGACGACGGTCTCGGAGTCGACATGCACACCGCTGATGATCTCAGCCAGTTGCCGATAGCCGTCCGCCACTGCCGCCCGCTGGGTCAACAGGCGGCGTTGGGCCGCATTGCCCCGGTCTGGCGGGGCCCCTGAACCGGTGACCGTGATCTGACCGGACGACCAATCCACTGACCCTTTGCCGTGACCGGCCTGCTGGACGAGATGGGCTTGAGCGGGCGGGATCGACGCCGCCAGGACACCGGCCGAGACGAGCAAGCCCGCGACCCAGCGGCGTGGTTGAGGATGTGACATGCGGCTCTCCTGCGCTCGGAAAACGCAACCTACTCTGGGGCAACAGCACACATTCAGCGCCTGTTCCCTGCCAGTATAAATGGAATGCGCCTCCCACATCGGCACAGTTTTGTCACGGGGTGGCGGGCTATTAGCAGCCCAAGCGGAAGTGACCGCCGTTGGCGCCACTGGGCGCTCCGGCGATTCGGTGTGGGTGGCGTTCGAGCGCACCTCTTTGGTGGGTGGCGTTCTGACCTCACCCCCCAGCCCCCTCTCCAAAATGGAGAGGGGGAGCCTTAGAGCGTTTCCCCGTTCTCTGGTCGCGCCGCACGGGCCACCGAGTGGCGGGAACGCTCAGCCCATACGACCACGGCGCTTTGGCGATTCAGCGTGCCTCCGCTGGCCAACACCCCTCGATCGCCAGTCTGATCGCATCGATCGCCACTGGTTCGGCGCCACCGGACGTTCGAAGGCATTCAGACGAGTCCACTGAACGCACCGATACCTGAATCGCCCATGCGATGCGACCAAAGGACAGCGTAGCGGGCCAGCGCTCCCCCCTCTCCATTTTGGAGAGGGGGGCTGGGGGGGGTGAGGTGAGATCGCCACCAACCGAGAGGTGCGCTCGAACGCTTAAAGACACCCCAGGCTTCCACAATTGCTCAAGCCGCCTTGGCCTTCACCTTGCGCCTGACGGCCTCGTGGGCGAACCAGGCGGCACCGACGACGCCGGATTCCCGGCCGAAATGGGCCAGAGAGACGTCCAGGTTGGCCAAAGGCGCCCGCAAGGACCGCCGCCGGCACTCCTGCAGCGCCAGTTCGAGCAGCTGGGGCAGATGGCGGACGACGCCGCCACCGAGGATGATCCGCTGGGGATTGAGCAGATTCACCCACGAGGCCATGGCCACACCCAGATAGTAACCGGCCCGGCCGACGACTTCCCGGGCCAAGACGTCTCCGCCCTTGATGGCGCTGGCCAGGACACTGGCGTGCACCCGGTCCAGGTGGCCGCCGACCAATTCGCTGACCAGGCTGACCCGGCCGTGCCGGATGGCGTCGGTGACCATCCGTTCGATGGCGGGCCCCGCTGCCAGGGCCTCCAGGCAGCCACGGTTGCCGCAGCTGCAGACGGGACCATCCCACTGCACAGTCGTGTGGCCGACCTCGCCGGCAAACCCGCCGGCCCCGTCATAGAGCTGGCCGTTCAATACCAGGCCGCCCCCGATGCCGGTGCCGATCATCACGCAGAGCATGTCGTCGATGCCCCGGCCCGCCCCGAACTGATGCTCACCCAGGGCCGCCAGCTTCACGTCGTTGTCAACGAGGACAGGCAATTTGCTCATTTTGGCCAGACGGGCCGCCAGCGGCACGTCGCGCCACCCCAGATTCGGGCTGTAAAGGACCGTGCCGGACTTGGCGTCGATCTGACCGGCGCAGCCCACCCCGATGGCGGTCACCTCCGACCGGCCGTCGCCAAGCAGGATACCCAGCATCGCCTGGATCTGAGCGAGGATCCGCTCCGGATCGTGCGAGGGGTGCACGAGCTGGGTCTGGTAGTCCAGAAGTTCACCTGTGTCCGTCAGGACCCCACCAGCCAGCTTCGTCCCACCGATGTCCAATCCCAGTGTGGTCATGGGCGTCTCCTTGCTCACGTTTCAAACAGCTGCCTCAGTCGCCGGGATGCGGACCGGCCAAGACGTCACCGCCGCTCATTCATACGCTGAGTCGCCGCGTCATGCCTGGCCTGCACCCCAACAGGGACAGCCATCTCGTCCGCCTTGGCCAGGCAGCGGCCCGTTACGCCGCAAAGCGCACCAGGGTCTTGCTGCCGTCGGCCTGCTCGATGTTCAAAATATGGGCATAGCCGGCCGGATTGACCCGCAAGAATATCCGGTTGGGGCGCTCTGCCCGGTGCAGCAGATGCTCCGGATGCATGCCGCCCGTCTCCCCCACGACGACGTCGATGGCCCGCACGCCATCCGGTTCGTTTTCCGGCTCCATGCCGATCAGCGGCATGTGGGAGACGACCTCGAAGGTCTCGCCGTCGGGATCAACGACGTAGATGCGCACGGGGCTGGCCTGATAATGGGCGCTGAGCCCGGCCAGGAACGACGTCCACTCGCCGACGGGAACTTCGCCGACCAGGCCTTCCGGCGCCTCTTCCTCATGGGACAGGAGCAGATCCGCCGACGCGGACCGGCCTTGCCAGATCTCCCGAAGGGGCAGGGGCAGTTCGCCGGCGATATGCCGGGCCACCGGCGCCGGCACGGTCTCCCGCAGGGCGGTGAAGACGCCCTTGACCGCCGCCGGGGCCGTGCCGTCAGGCAGGTTGCCGTTGCGGGCCACCTGCCTGTAAAAGTCGTCCTGATCCAGATGCTTCGGTCCCCGCAGGCGGGCAATCACCTGGGCCAGCCAGGAATTTTCCCAGGGCTCCTGCCACAGCCGCTCCAAGGGAGTCGGCAGGTCATGGGCCACCGCCCGGGATTCTTCCGGGGTCAGCACGTCGTGCAGGGCCCCGAACACCGCCCCCGTCACCGCCAACACCCGGTCGTCGCCCTGCAGATCGAGACCCTCCTGAAGGGCCACCTCCTGCACGCGCCGCAGAAACGCCGATTTGGTCGTCATCGCCACACCTCAATGCACCATGCCCGGGTGTCTCGTCGACAAGGCCCAAGGCCGTCTCAGGCCCTTGACTGCCCGCGTGCGACGCCCCCGAGCGGTGTGGACATTAGCCAGGGCCATCGCCCCTGTCAAGTCGAGGCGATTCCTGCGCCACCGCGGGACAAGCCCCGCACGAGTGGGACGCTCCTGGCGAGCAGCCTGCAGCGGACCCTGACGCCGGGCCGGCCGGGCCGATTACCCCGGTCCGGCGGGTCGGTTTGCCAGTCTGACTCGACCTGGGGTACAATGGGCCCTGTTTTAGTAGCCAGGGACCGCCTGGCGAGTGGGTTTGACGGGTTATTGCCGGCATCGGTGCCGGCGGCCGATTACCGCCACCCTAATTGGGAATCCAGAGGGAACCAGCCATGACCGCGCCTCGCTCTTCCGTGTCCCTGTGGCGTCGTCAGGCGGCGATCGTCCTGGCAGTGCTGATGACCGGCTGCAACTCCGGCTCCAGCAATCCGGCCGGCCCCAGCACGGCGCGGCAAAACCTGCCGGCCCTGGGCAATCAACCGGGAACGCCCACCGGCAACGCCACCGCCAAACGCATCAAGGTCACCGGCAAGATCATCGACGCCGCCACCGGCGAGGCCATCGAAAAAGTCACCGTGCTGCTGATCAGCGAGCCGTCGGCCCAGGCCCCGACCCTGCCGGCCCCGACGC